>CAZWMM010000134.1:0-2959 GCA_964634985.1 Hadarchaeota archaeon (SeqCode) | reverse complement strand
ACCGTGATCGCCTATGTGTCTTTTTGCACTGGTTATCGAAGGAAAATCCCGTGGCGGGAGTTCAAGTTCGTGGCCGTGCTCGGCATCGCGGTGCTTGTCGGCATGGCGGCTTCTAGCACCACCCGAGACAAAATAATCAGCACATCAAACAGTATCGCAACGAGCGACCCAGTTCCAGAGAACAACATGTTTCCTTTTTATGAAGCCCAGATGCCAATCCCCGCTGGCGGGGAAGGCGGGGCCCCCCCAGGTGGTTTATTCGTGATGTGCCTGCCGTTCATCATTATGGCACTCCCAGCGATGTGGTTCTCCTTTCGCCACAGAGACCGTCGTTACTTGTTGTTCACAGCCACGATACCGTTGGCTTTGCTCTGCCTTCAAGAGTGGATTGTCAATTATATGTACTGTTTCAGGCTCATGCTCATGATGTACATCGCGCTTTTCGTTCTGGCAGGGGTCTCGGTTTGGTACCTCAGAGAGCATTTTAAGAAAGTTTCTACTGGGCTTCTCATATTCGGGGTCGGTTTTTCGGTTTTCTCGATCGCCGGCATGGCGGAGCACGCCAGCCCCTGGATCAACGAGGAGACCCAGAAAGAGCTGAGCCAAATAGGCAAGCAACTTCCAGAAAACTGCATCGTCACCACTACCGAGGAGGGGCTTTTCTACTGGGGTTTGATACTGTTTGACAAAGAGATGGGTACCACTTTCATGCCGTCGTGGGGAGGCGCTAGGCTAGAAGATCTCGTGCAGAGTATGGAGCGCTTGCAGGAGCCAGGCACGCCGGTTATCGCGGTCGTACGGAACAGCTTGGTCGCAGGCGAGAACCTTGAGAACTTGGGCCTTGAAATTTACGACAACGCGCGGACCGAGAACTACTGTGCGCTCAAGTTGATAGAGAACTCGGGCGGCAAACAGTCGAAAAGCGCCACTCAAGGGGAAGGGCCGGGGGACCTGCCGCTATACTCCGGAGCCGTGAATTTGGGGTGGAGCAAAGAAAACATCCAAGAGAACTACTTCCAAGGGCATGTGGATTTGTCTCATCCGGAAATTTTAGCAGCGATTTACACCACCACAGCGGACTATAGTGAGGTCCTGGACTGGTATAGAACTGAAATGTCTGCTCAAGGGTGGTTAAAAGCTTACGACAACGGAAACCCAACAGAGCATTGGGGTTCGTTATCTTTCACGAAAGGCAGTGATGTTGCGATGGTCAATACATCCACACACCCCGGGGGCACCCACCTCGTGCTCTTGAAGGGGCCAGCCAGCGCGTTTGGGTGGGGGCCAAGTGGGCCTCAGGGGGGCCAAGAGGGAGGAGGCATTTTTCATGAACCAGCAGCCACCGCTGAAATCAGGTTCAACCACAACCCGCTCTTTGCTTTTATCCTGCTGCCGATTGAGCTCGTCCAAGGCCTCTATGGCACCGGGATATACGGCATCTTGAAGCTAGTCGTCGCCATACCTCTCTCGGTCGGGCTGATCGGCTTCTTGCTGGGGCTGGTGCCGCTCTTAACGCGCAAATTTAGAAAAGTTCATTGGAAGTCGCCAACCACTGTAAGCCGTAATGCATAATTAGATCAACAAAATTTTTTGGCGAGTTTTTCAACATCGGTTAAAAATCTCAATATAGATGGATCAGCAAGTCGGTACATCATTTTTTTCCCTTCTCGCCGGTTGCTTACGATGCCACAACGCCTCAAAGCTTGCAAGTGATGAGATACCAGTGACTGTTCTTTTCCAAGTTCCTTTATGATTTCACACACACAACGTTCACCTCTCTTCAACGTCAGGAGGATTTGGTATCTCGTTTCATCACTGACGCACCCGAGCAATCGAAGTTGTTTGTCTATCGCCATAGCATACACTAATTTTATCGTTTTTTAAAGAAAAAACTTCTCGTGTTTTTGCAAAGGAAAACCAGAAAAAGCATCAGTGGAACTTCCGTTAGAACACCGACTACGGTTGCCAAGGCCGCCCCGGATTGCACTCCGAACAAAGTTATCGCAACCGCAATCGCAACTTCAAAATGATTGCTACCTGCGATTATTGCTGCGGGGACCGCATCCTCGTAGGTTAAATGAGCGACCTTTGCGACGGCATATGTAATCGCGAAAACGAGCAAAATATTGGCAAATATGCCCACGGTGATGATGCCGATTACCCCCGGGATTTCCATTATCAGATGGCCTTGGTAAGTGAACAAGATAACCAAGGTGATGAGCAGGGCGATTATCGCAGATTTACTGAGGGGGGGCACGAGCCTTTTATGGAACCAGTTTAGCCCCTTTCTTTTTATGGTTTGTTTTCGGGTGTAATACCCAGCCACGAGTGGAGTGCAGATGTATATCATCACTGATAGCGCAATCGTTTCCCAAGGTACTGCGATCCCAGAAATCCCAAGTAGGAAGGTCGCAAGTGGGGCATACAAAAAAACCATCGTTAAAGAATTGATCGCAGTCATCACCAGCGTGTGCGCCATATTTCCTCTCGCCAAGTAGCTCCACATCAGCACCATAGCTGTGCATGGCGCTACCCCGAGCAGGATCATCCCAGCCCTGAATTCTTGGACTTGAGTAGAGGTTAAGAATTGGCCGAAAACAACGCTGAGGAAAAGCCAAGCGAAGAAAGCCATGGTGAATGGTTTAACCGCCCAGTTCATGGAAAGAGTTAAACCTATGGGCTTTGGTGCTCGGATTGCTTTTTTGATTTCTTCGAAACTTATCTGCACCATTATCGGGTAGATCATCGCGAACAAACAAATCGCGATCGGGATTGAAATGTGGGCGACTTCTAGGGTTGCCAATGCGTTCGAAACTTGGGGAAAAATCCCCCCGATTCCTAGGCCAGCGAGTATGCAAAGTGCTACCCATGCGAAAAGGTATTTTTCCCAAAGTCCAAGTTTTCTTTCTTCTCCTTTCATTTTCTCTTATATGAATGTAGGTTCATATTAATAAATGGC
>CAZWMM010000133.1:0-2978 GCA_964634985.1 Hadarchaeota archaeon (SeqCode) | reverse complement strand
GGAACTCTGCCTGGCCCCAATCGGTGGGTATAACATCTTTCGATTTGTTCTAAAAGTGCCGACCGCTCCTGAACGATTGCCATCATCTCAAAGCTCGAGGGATACCTCACTTGCTCACCGCCATCGTTTCGAACTCCTCGACCCCAACTTCGAATGGCTTATCCGGTGAAAGCTCGCCCCTTTCGCGAAGCACTTGGCGCGCGAGCAGCCAGTATACCAGTGCTAACGCCCTGCGCCCCTTGTTGTTCGTGGGAATGATCAAATCGATGTCAGTCGTCTCGTTGTCCGTATCGCAGAGACCGACGATTGGGATGCCCGCTTCAACCGCCTCGTGCAGGGGCTGCTCATCCGCGAGCGGGTCTGTTATGATGAGAGCGGCTGGCTCGAAATATCCCTTGTAGGAAGGGTTGGTGAACGTGCCGGGGATAAACCTTCCCACCATGGCTGTGCTTCCCGTGGCCTCGCCGAATCGCTGGACCGGTCGCTGCCCATACTGCCGGGCTGAGACCGCGATCACACTCGCCGGTTCGAATCGTGCCAGAAATTTCCCAACCAAGGCTATCCGCTCATCCGTTTTGCGGACATCGAGCACGTAGAGTCCATCGGGACGAACGCGGTAGATGAATGGGGCCATCGCTCCCGTCTTCTGTCGTGTGCCTATGTGGACGCCGCTCGAGAGGTAGGTGTCGAAATCTATCAGCCCAACGACCTGCGCAAACTCGCTCGAACTCATCTAAAATCCCCCATCCGAGCTCTCTTTCCCAACTCCTCTTCAATCCTAATTAACTCATTGAGTTTAGCTATCCGTTCGCCCCCGACCGCGCCCGTCTTGATGATCGGACACCCCCAGCCCACGGCGAGGTGAGCGATCGTCTCGTCTGAGGTCTCGCCCGAACGATGAGAAACCACTGGCACGCAGTTGTGCTTCTTCGCGAGCTGCACCGCTTTGAGGGTGTCACTGAGCGTGCCTATCTGGTTGGGCTTTATCAGCACCGCGTTCGCCGCACCGACTTTTACCCCTCGCTGGATTCTCTCAACATTCGTGACGAAAAGGTCATCACCGCATATCAGGCATTTTTTGCCCGCTTTTTGCGTTAGCTCAGCGAACCCGTCGAAATCCTCTTCGTGCAGTGGGTCCTCGACGTAGAAAAGTTTATAGGTTTTGATCAGCTCAAGCACGAAATCTACTTGCTCTCCCGCATCACGAACCTCGCCTTCGCGCTCATAAACATACACCCGCTTACCTGCATCGTAAAAACTGCTCGCCGCGATATCCAGAGCGGGCCTTATCTCAAACCCAACTTTTCCACCAACCCTCTCACACGCCTGTGCAACTAAATCGAGAGCAGTTGAATTGTCGAGGTTCGGGGCCCAAGCTCCCTCATCGCCCTTTGCCCCGGTGAAAGTTTTATCCTTAGCGCCAATCAGAGCCTTGACTTCTTTGTGAACTTGAGAGTTTGCGAATGCCGCATCGGCAAAACTCCTCGCCTCCACAGGCAACGTCAGAAATTCCTGAATGTCTGGTGCCATTTTCCCTGCGTGCGCCCCCCCACCTAGCACATTCCCAAGTGGGCGAGGCAGTTGAACCACTCGCTCGCCGCCCAAGTGTTTATACAATAGCACACCGTGTGCCGCTGCTGCTGCTTTCGCAACCGCCATTGAAATCGCTGTTGCTGTGTTGCCGCCAATTTCAGAAAAATTCAACGTACCGTCTATTTCATGGAGCAGGGCATCGACCCTCTCCTGCTCAGCTGAAGAATCGATCAGCTTTGGGGCTATTAACTCGTGCACTTTCTTGATCGCCGCATCCACGCCGCCTTGGGGGAATGCAACGACCTCGTGCTTTCCCTTGCTTGCTCCGCTGGGGGCTGCGGCTCGACCGAACCCAGCTTTCGCTCTCCGCTCACCCTGCACGATGACCTCAACCTCTATCGTCGGGTCGCCACGGCTGTTGAGAATCTTGCGTGCGACCAGATTCCCAACTGATAACTTTTCCAAGTCTGCACCTTCTTGACATCGCCGGCAATCCCTTTAAAAATGACTTCTATCGTGTCTGCTTTTCAATTCAACTTAACCTACACAATCGCCTAAAAATCGTGAACGCAGCAATTAATCTTGTCTATGGAATCCACGTGTGAGTCATGTTATTTTCAGGAATGTTTCCATCTGCATCCATGGTGGCGACACCGAATCCCCAATACCGGGTCCAAGGATATGGGCCTTCCCAGCCATCATAATAATTGAAGGAATATGCGTTGCCTTTCTTGACGAAGTTGAAAGGTACCATCTTGTGACCAGTAACTCTCGAGAGTGGCTTCTTCACGATAAATTTAGCCATCGCTTCCTGCTCATCGCTCGTTGTCATGTCGTCCTCGTTTTCCACAACTATCGTGCTCGTGCTCTCCACGTAGATAAACACGATGGATTTTTGGTTGTCTATCACGGCCCCAACGGCGTAGTTATCGGTTTCCGCAGCCTGCACGCAGAAGTAAAGCTCCACGCTACTCGTAGAAACGCCCTCCCGTGTGGCAAGAGCACTTCTGATCGCTGCCAGAGGCATCGCGATTTCCTCTGTCTTCAAGCTAATTTCATCAACCACTTTATCTTGAGTCCCAACTTGGATGTTTGCGCTATAACTCTCATAGCCCGACTTGCTCACGACCAAGGTGTAGCTCTTGTCGCCCTCCAGACCGGTGAACTCATAATAACCATTGGCATCGGTCGTGGCCGACTTCCCATCGAGCGTTACAGAAACGCCGGGCAAAGCTGTGCCATCAGTCTTCACGTAGCCAGATACTTTGTAGGCTGCTGCAGGAGCGTATTGCATTACAAAATAAACCGCCACCACACCTACAACAATAATAACTACAACCGCGCCTATGACTGCGCCTACGATGCGTTTATCCATGCCAACAGCGCGCCTAGGGTGACTTCAACCCCCGAGAGGATTAAGGTAAGGGGGCTTATAAACGATTTGC
>CAZWMM010000132.1:0-2998 GCA_964634985.1 Hadarchaeota archaeon (SeqCode) | reverse complement strand
GGTCAACCCTTCGATCGCCTCTCTTCACAAGGTCTTTCTCTCAATCTCTTTCACCCGATCGAGATCCTTATCCTCGGATACCACCGTGCGCATTCCGTTCGCAAGGGCACATGCCGCGTGAATTGCATCTCTCGGGTGTAATTTGTATGTCTTCCCCAGCCCATGTGCTTTCCAAAGCACGTCCAAGTTCACCTCAAGGATTGCGAGGTTCGGCATTTCAAGTAGCGTTTTGCTCGCTTCGAGCGCGGAATCAAAACCGCGGTATTTCCTTATCACCCAGAATACCTCGTCGTAGGTGAGTGCGGACGTGGCGGCCGGCGTTTCCCCGCTTTGTGCCCTAACTAACATGTCCCTAGCCCGTTCACCGATTTCGCCTGTGTTTAATGTGGCATTTAGAAACACGGTTGCATCGAGATAGATCACCTGAACCTCTCCTCAAGCTCTTCGACATACTCGTGCGGTTTCACCCTTACGGACTTGCCAGATCTCGCTATCCGCTCGAAAACTTTAACGACATCGACAGCTGGTTTTTTTATCAGAAGTTCGTTTCCGCGTAGCTCGAATACCACCCTGGAACCGGGACCTATGCCTATGGTTTTTCTAAACACTTTTGGGATAACGACCTGCCCCTTTGGTCCGACCTTCATCTCCTCCTCAATCATTCCTACCACAAGTAATACTTTAGTATAACTTGTATTTATACCTAACTTGGTCCCGAACTTGAACAACTAAGCACCTGCCGTTCGATCCGCAATCCCCACGGTTTTACCTGGATGCCGCCAACGGTTCTTTACCACTTTCTGTTCCATCGCTCCCGCCATGGCTTTGCGTGGGGCTTCTTTAAAAGGAGGAAAATTGGCCCCAACCGATTAATTTGCTCGGCTACAAACTGCTAGTCAAGTTCTATGAAAACAAACGGCGGGGTCGACTCATCACCCTAGCGACTCGCCTTCTTGGGCACCCGCCCTCACCGCACGAACTCAACGTTCTCGAGTCCCCTGAACCCAGCATCCCCGGTGAGAAACTTCATCCCCTCGCGCCTCGCGGTAACGTACCCTATGCAGTCGGCGTAAGACAGGCGGCGGTGCTCGAGCTTGAACCTCGCGGCTTCGAAGACCACTTCATCGGTTATTTCCCTAGCGAATGGCGAGTAGAAGAAATAATGCCGCTTCGCCTCGATTTCCCCAAAGTCCCGCAGAATCGCGTGATATAGCTCGATCAAGTTCAGCTTCGTCACGGCCACCCGCTCCGCGTCCAGGTATTTCTCGTATCGGCGGTTCCCCTTGGCTATCTCTATCAGCGCATAGGTGTCGAAGAACATCACTCCCAACCCTTTCGAGCCTCTTCCTTTAGCTGCTGGGTGGGTCGCTTCCATCCGCGCAGGGATCCGAATATCTCCCTCATGTTGGAGATCTTGCGTATCTCGGCGAGCACCTCGTCCCCGGGCCCGACACCCTTCGCTTCAGCGGTTTCCTTCGGGATAACGATGCCCAGGGAACTTCCCCATTTCCTTACCTTCGCCCGCATATTTCCACCAGTTAGACGCCGAATATAATTATATGTTGGGTATAATTTAAAGATTTGGTCAAAAGGCGCGTCGTTGATAGCATCTCCCGCGAGTTCTCTGATGAACTCTTTATTCGGCACGCTCCCCGCCAAAGCTTTGCGCGGAAGTCGTTTAAAAGGAGGAGAAAACAAGCGACACGCGTGAACTCCTCCCCCCCAGTGTAAATGGTATATGGGCAGGGTGGTAACTCAAGACTTTCTCTTCAGAGCTGCCACCCCTTTCTCTAAACCAAATCGTTTCGCCAAGCCACCCAAATACTCCCAGTCGAACCGACCCAACCCCCAAAGTTTCGGAACGATTTGTTCAAGTCCTTCAAGATCTTTCTTTCGGTGAACCGCGAGTTTGCATAGAACCGCATCCTCCAATCGCGCGACTCGCACCACGGTGGCTTGTCGCCCTATACGCAGCGATGTTAGAGTAGTCCCTGCGTTTTGATGAGTATATCGAAAGACATCACGGAGCTCGGGCTCGGTGGGGTGAATGAAATCTACAGGGAGAACCCCCTCCTCAAGCGGGGCGAACCTAACTATCCCTCCAATCCCGATGACGAATATCTTATCCGGGTGCTTGCGCTCCAGCCCCACAAGAGTCAGAAAAATATCGTCGAGATCAGCAGAAAAATCAGATGATATATCGACATCGCCAGTATGATATGCCTCTTCGAGTCGCGGCTCTTCAAGCAGGATTGCGGCCCCACCGGTCACGACGACGCTCGGGTATCGAACCCCTTCGGAGGCGAGCAACGAGAGGACATAATGCACCGATTTCAGGACAGCATCTCGAAACTTCACGCTTGTTCCTCCACGAGTTCGCCCCATGATTTCGCCCGCTTTGGCCATCGTTGGCAGGAGCACACGGGTATCCCCTGCCCCCAATCCATCCCAAGAAGATGAGCATAGGAAGCGACGGCTAAACATGCGAGCCCGAGAGGTTCGGTCGAGCGGCAGCGCTTACATCGCTCGAGCGCCTGTTGAAGCAGAAAGCGAAGGTCGCGCTCCCGAAGTTCTACACCACTCGGCTGCCCTCGAAGGAGCTCAAGCATCCGTTTTCCCCGATCGGTGAGAGTGGCAACCCTACGTGGGCGACCACGGCCGCCGATGGGATGGCTTTCAACCCTGACTAGCCCGTGGTTTTGAAGCGCACGCACGAGCTCGGACGCCCGATCGGTACTGATTTTCAACGCTTTGGCTGTTTCGGTGGTCGAGGTCCTATTAACTGCAGTGAGTACTTTCAGCATTGTCCCTGGTGGTTGTAATCCTCGTTTCACCGCCATTTCGCCCACCTATTAAAAACACGATTTCATGTCTTAAATATTTTTTGGTGTATCACCCAAGCGATCGGTCGATATTACCCGCCTAGGCTTTGCGTGGGGGTCATTTAAAAGCAGAAAATTGAGAGCAACGGATTAATTTGCTGGCTACAAATTGCTAT
>CAZWMM010000131.1:0-3004 GCA_964634985.1 Hadarchaeota archaeon (SeqCode) | reverse complement strand
TATAGTGGTGCGCACCTTACGCGTAAAGTTCATACGAAACGCATTTTCGAATGAATTTTCAACTGCTTTTACGAAGGCCTCTTTTTCAGGAACATTCTGTTGGGTAAAAACGACTCGGCCTTTAGTTGGTTTCAATTCGAAGTAACCGTCTGTAAAGATGGAACCGGCAAGATAGGCAAGTGAGCATAAATCTGAATTGGGTGGCGGATCCAGAGTGGTGGAGTTCAAGGGCGGAATTTCGCTGATGATGCATAAAAAGTTATCGTCCCTCAGACATTTTTCGAGGGGCCTTTTTTTGAGTTCTCTTTTTTCTACAACGTACATCTTGTGATCTGGCGTGACCTCTAGGGTATTACCATGTGCTCGTCCTGTCTGAGATATCGCGATTTGCACCGTTTTCGCCTTGCGCATCCCCGCGGCAACGATTTTTCTCCAAACGGGCCGCAAAAGTCGATGATCAAAGGATAGAATCTGAAGGCTTTCCCCGCTTTTGATGAGTTCATGAGCTTTTTCTGCAGAGAAAAATCCTCTATCGGTTAACACTTTAGTTTTGCCTCCTACGCATGTAGCGCCCCCTCTCGAAGTTAGGACGCCCTGAGATGCTATTATCCCACCAACGTCATCGGGATTCGTCTCGGGTCGCACGAGGATTACTTTCTCCCCTTTGTTTCCTCTCTCCTTAGCTAGCTCGGAGTCGAAAACGGCCTTCCCGACCGCAGCCCCAGGACTCGCGTTTAGACCCTTAGCGATCACGTTGACCTTGGCTTTTGGGTCTATGTGTTTGTGCAACAGCTGCTCGACTTGGGAGGGTTCAACCCTGAGCAAGGCCTCCTCCTTGCTTATCAACCCCTCGCTGACCATGTCCGCGGCTATTTTGACCGCTGATTGGGCCGTTCGCTTCCCAGCCCTGGTCTGCAGCATCAAAAGCTTGCCTCGCTCGACCGTGAATTCAACGTCCTGCATCTCTCGATAGTGCCGCTCAAGCTTTTCGGCGATGTCCAGGAGTTGCCCATAAAGTTGCGGATGTTTTTCCTCGAGCTCAGCTATCTTCAGCGGGGTCCGGATGCCCGCTACGACGTCCTCCCCCTGGGCGTTGAATAGGAATTCACCGTAGAGCCTCCTTTCGCCAGTAGCTGGGTCGCGGGTGAACGCGACGCCGGTTCCAGAGTCCGCCCCCATGTTTCCGAAAACCATGGTAACCACATTGACAGCGGTGCCCAAATCATGAGGTATTTTGTAGAACTCCCTGTACTCCCTGGCCCGCTTGTTATTCCAAGATTCGAAAACGGCGCCTATCGTTTGCTCGAGCTGCTCCAGTGGGTCCGCTGGGAATTCTTTGCCCGTTTCCTCCTTCACGATGAGCTTAAATTTTTTGACGATTTTTTTAAGATCCCCCGCCCCCAAATCCGTGTCGAGCTTGGCCCCAACCTTTTTCTTTTGCTCCTCCAAGGCATCCTCGAACCTCTTCGCATCTATCCCGAGCACGACCTTGCCAAACATCTGGATGAACCTCCGGTAGGCGTCGTAGGCGAATCGCTCATTGTTCGTCTTCGTCGCAAGCCCCTCGACCGTCGAATCGTTCAGTCCGAGGTTTAGTACGGTGTCCATCATCCCCGGCATCGAGAGCATGGCGCCAGAACGGACAGAAACGAGCAGGGGATTACTTGGGTCGCCGAATTTTTTCCCATTCAGTTCTTCGAGCTTGCGCATGGCTTCATTGACTTCATTCATCAGCCCCTTTGGTAGTTTTTTGCCGCCCCCATAGTACTGCTTGCAGGCTTCGGTGGTTATGACGAAGCCGGGTGGCACCGGTAGCCCCAGCTGCGCCATCGTGCATAAGCCAGCCCCCTTCCCACCTAGCAACCGTTTGTCGGTCCCATCACCCTCATCGTAGAAGTAAAGATACTTTGCCATACCGATGCCCTTTCAAGAGAGAAGCGGGGCGCAAACACTAAAAACTTTTCCTTATAATTAAACAAAACGTTAATTCTTTGTGGAATGGCAATGGTTAGAGGAGGTAAGATAATGTTGATAGGCGGCCAGAGCATCCTTTTTGACGGGGGGTTTAGAGATGATGGCTGAATACCTGACGCCAGTCTGTCCGGGTTTCGGGGGCTTCGATGAGCCCTATGCGCGCGCAAAAGTGGTCTTCATTGGAGCGCCGCTCGATATAACTTCCTCTTATCGTGCAGGCACGCGCTTCGCCCCTCCGAAGATTCGTGAAGCATCGGCGAACCTCGAGACCTACCTGATGGCAGCTCAACTGGATGTATTCGAGAGGCTCGGCATCTCGGATGCGGGAGACTTGATTTTCACGCAGACCGATCTCCGAGCGAACGGGGAACGCATCACGCGGGCGGTGCAAAAAGTGGCAAGCGATGGAAAAATACCCGCCTTGCTAGGTGGGGAGCACACAATAACTCTTTTTGCCCTCCGCCCCTTCGAGAATGTTTTTTTGATCCAGCTCGATGCTCATTTCGATCTACGAGACGAATACCTGGGTGATAAGATTTGCCACGCCACGGTTATGCGGCGGGTGTTGGAGTCCCTGCCCCCGGAAAGGCTCGTGCAGGTTGGCGTTAGGTCGTGCTCAAAGGAGGAAGCGGAGTTCGCGAGCGAGGCAAAAATCCGCTCCTACAGCTCAGAGCAGGTGATGGAGAACTTCCAGCGTGTGGTTGCAGATCTCCGTAAAACCGTGGGGGATGCTAGAGTTTACCTCACGATCGATCTCGACATGCTGGATCCAGCCTTCGCCCCAGGAGTTACGACGCCCGAGCCTGGGGGCCCCTCGACGACCGACGTTTTGCGGCTCGTGCGAGAGCTTGGCAAGCTCAACATCTGCGCATTTGACATCGTCGAGCTAACCCCCCCCTATGACAACGGCAACGCAGCCTTCGCGGCCGCAAAAATAATCTACGAGATTTTAGCCGCGATGGCGAGCTTATCGAAGTAGCCCCTCGCCTTTTTCCACGTTAATGCGGGAGGGCACAGGCAATTTGGCGCT
>CAZWMM010000130.1:0-3005 GCA_964634985.1 Hadarchaeota archaeon (SeqCode) | reverse complement strand
AAGTTACCGGCATAAAGATGATGAACGAAGTTGAAGCTGAACTTTTCGAAAAGGTATTGTTGGAGTAACACGACAAAACTTGCACTACGTATTTTGCCCTAATTCTGAAGTTAAGCGTAAGTCTTTTGAATGCAACTCCCAGAATACAAATAGGTGTGAACATGGAGCTCCCCGAGTTCATAGAGGAAGAAGAAGAGGGGGGGGAAGATTGGCTGAGGATGGTCAGGCTTGAGGTCATCGAGTACATCCTCCGCCGTCATGGAGTCCTCCGCGCCCCAGACATAGCGCGAATCTTGGAATGGAAGGTTCGGGAGGTCAACCACGTCCTCCGCCAGCTCGAGAATTCTGGTCGGGTTAGGCGCACGAAACTTGGCAGGAAATACGTTTGGACCCCTGTCGAAGAGCCGCACTTAATTCCGATGTATTACTAGTGGGTTTCGTACCCCTAGCGGCTTTTCCACGGTTTCGATATGTATCCACTCCAACAATTTGTGGAGGATGGCTTACTTTCCCTTCGCCAGCGGGCATGCGCAGGAAAAGCCGAGATTTCGTCGCAGGAGGCCAAGCGAAGGACCTAAACTTTTATTGTTACCGGATGATGCTTCTAGCGTGATTGGATGGTTCGGATGGTCGACATCAGCGCGAAGCCGGAAGTGCCGCGAGAGGCTCAGGCTAGTGGATTCATTCACTTGAAGCCCGAAACTCTTCAGAAGATTAAGGCGGGTGAAGTTCCAAAGGGCGACGTGTTGACGGTTGCTCAGACCGCCGCCATTTTGGCCGTGAAACGAACTCCCGATCTCCTCCCGCTCGCTCACCAGATCGCCCTTACTGGTACTGATGTCAAATTCAAACTGGAGAAGGAAGGCATTCGCGCGGACGTCAAAGTTAAGAGCACAGGGCAAACAGGGGTAGAGATGGAAGCGTTGGTAGGTGTCGCGAGTGCCCTGCTCACGATCTGGGACATGGTGAAGGGGCTTGAGAAAGATGAAACAGGACAGTACCCAATGACCTCTATCGGAGACATCCGCGTTTTAAAGAAGGTGAAAGGGTGAGTTTTAAGGAACACAGGAAAAAAGCGCCTAAGCACCTCAAGATAGGCGTACTCGTCGTGAGCGACAGCCGGGCAGCCTTGATGCGCGAGGGGCGCGATGAGGATGTCACGGGGAAAATCATCGAGCAAAGGGCTCGCGAGGCAGGACACGACACGACTAGGTTGATACTCCCCGACGATGCTCGAGAGATAAAAAGAGCGATCAAACGCTTCATCGCGGACAAAAAAATCGATGCTGTGATAACGGCTGGCGGCACCGGGATAACGAGGCGCGATGTCACGATCGAAACGATTAGTCCTCTCTTCGAGAAGGAATTGCCCGGGTTCGGCGAGGTCCTCCGGCACATAGGCTACTACGAAAAGATAGGCGGGCCAGCGCTGTTGACCCGAGCGACCATGGGCCTCATCAAGCGGAAGCCGGTTTTTTGCCTGCCAGGCGCCCCGAACGCGGCTGAGGTGGCGATGGGACTCATTCTGCCTGAGCTCGGCCATCTCGTGAAACACGCACGTGAGTAAATGAGAGTTAGGATGCGGGGTTTTGCTCGATACATGAGAGTCGACGATGCTCTCCGCATCGTGCTGTCCAATGTGGGACGATTGGCGGCGGAGGAGGTGCATTTCGAACGAGCTCTTGGGCGCGTGCTAGCCGAGGATATTACCACAAGAATCGATGTTCCACCATTTGACCGCTCGGCTGTAGATGGCTACGCGGTTCGAGCTGCTGACACTTTTGGGGCGACCGCGACCAAGCCGCGGAGGTTGCGGGTGATAGGCTCGGTAGACATCGGATCACCCCCAAGACTTCGGGTGCGGAGGGGTGGAGCTGTGAAAATAATGACGGGTGCTCCCTTACCCTCGGGTGCAGATGCCGTGGTCATGGTGGAGCACACGAGCGCGAGGGGGGGGCGGCTCGATGTACACGCGCCCCTCACCCCGGGCAAGAACGTTTCCGCGCGGGGGGAGGACGTCCGCGCCGGCGAAATCGTGCTCAGGCGAGGGCAGCAACTCAGGCCCCAAGATATTGGAATGCTCGCATCGATTGGCGCCCTTAAAGTGCGGGTCGTGCGTAAACCAAAAGTTGCGATCATCGTGACCGGACGCGAGCTCCAGCGACCAGGGGTGCACCTAAAATCGGCTCAAGTCACGGATATCAACAGCTACTCCTTGGCCGCGGCGGTTGTGAGTTGCGGCGGCGTAGCTAACCGACTCGGTTTTGTTCCCGACAAACCGCAGGCATTGCGCCGCACCTTACGAAAAGCGCTGAAGAATGATTTGGTATTGATTTCGGGCGGGAGTTCCGTGGGTGAGCACGACATTGCCCCAGAGGTGATTGCTAAGCTGGGAAAATTACTGTTTCATGGAGTTGCGCTGCGTCCGGGTGGCCCAACCGGGTTTGGTGTCGTTCGAAATAGACCAGTTTTTTGTCTTGCCGGATTCCCCGTCGCTTCGCTGGTGGCATTCGACATGCTCGTTAGACCTGCACTCTGGGTGATGCAGGGTTTGCCTCCAGACTGGGGATATCTGAGGGTTCGAGCAAGGCTGACGCGCAAAGTCGCCTCGAGTTTGGGACGCATGGATGTCGTGCGAGTAAAAGTTTGGAGTGAAGCGGATAAGCTCTTGGCTGAACCAATTCGGGTTACCGGTTCGAGTATCTTGAGTTCGATGACCCGCGCTGACGGGTTTGTGGTTGTGCCTGAGGATGTTGAAGGATTTGAGGAAAGACGTGAAGTTGAAGTCGAGCTGTATGGTTAGCTTTGGGAGGCCCACAGTGCCTTCAGAGCGTTGGTAGCAGTCGCTGGACCTCCCAATCGCTCACTTGGGCGCTGTAATCTTCCCACTCTTTGCCTTTGATGTAGAGGAAGTGATCGAAGAGATGTTCGCCGAGCGTCTCTTTCACCATCTTGCTCTTCCGCATGAACTCAAGCGCTTGCCCCAGGTTCTCGGGTAGCGACTC
>CAZWMM010000129.1:0-3022 GCA_964634985.1 Hadarchaeota archaeon (SeqCode) | reverse complement strand
GCGAGGGTACAGGCTGAATATCTGCGCTGGTCGGGTGCACAAAACGTTGACAAGCCTTTCGAGCGTTAGCCTTCCCTTCGCGACGCCCTCGCTCAACATCAGCATCAGCAGAGTTTCGATGCCGGGGATACCCGTTTGGGCCCCCCAGATATCTTTCAGCCCAACTTTTTTTTCTTCTTTCGTGTTAGGTGCGTGGTTGGTGGCGACGGTGTCGATTATCCCGTTAGCCAAGGCATTCCATAGGGCCGCACAGTCATCGCTGGTTTTAAGCGCAGGGTTCACTTTCAGGTATGGTCCAAACTTCTGCATGTCATCTTTTGTGAAAAGCAGGTAATGCGGGCAAGTTTCGCTCGTTACCGGCACTCGCTTCCCCTTTGCCTTGGCCAAAAGCTCCACGGCTTGACGCGTGGTGAGATGTGCTAGGTGCAGGCTACAGCCCGTGCGTTCGGCGAGCTTGATAACTTTCCGCACCGCTTTCTCTTCGGCTTCGTTCGGGCGCCATTCGGCATGAGCTAGGGGATCCCTTCGTTTCTCCTTGAAAAGCCGTTCCATTTGCTCCTCCAATACTTTGTTATCCTCTGCGTGCACGAAAGCGACGCCGCCGACGCTTTTCACCGCCGTCATAAGCTTCTTCAGCGTTTCTTCCTCCAAGTGATTTGGAGCACATGTGGATGCTTTGAACGATTTAATGCCGAGCGAGGTGAACTTAGGGATGTCCTTGATGGAGCTGGCGATCATGTTTCCAGCGTGAAGCGCGAAATCTATGGGGCTCTCCTTACTCCCGACCTCGATAATTTTCTTCGTCACCCCTAGTGTTAACATTGATGTATCGAACGGCGTCGTGATCACGCAGGTGACGCCCCCAGCAGCGGCCGCCGCGCCCCCCATTGCGAAAATCTTCCCGATGGAGATGATGGGGGTCGTAGAGATGGGCGTGTGTATCGACGACACCCGGCATCAAGATTTTGTCTTCGGCGTCTATCTCATGGCCGGCTTTAGGCAACCCACTCACAGCTATCTCGCAGATGCGCCACTCTTCGATCGCGAGTTCCCCTCGGACGATGCCTTCTGGCAGGACTAGCCTAGCGTTTCGGATCGTCATCTCAACCAAGGGACCACCAAAAATGGTGATTTTTAAGCGTGGCCCCTCAAAGCAGCCGCTCGGATATCGCTCTCGTTGACGGTCTTTGCGCCGCGGTGTTTGGCTAGCTTCAGCGCCTCTCTAGACAACTCGATCGCGTACTCTTCTAAGACTGCGCTGAGTTCGAGGGCGGCGCCTCGTGAAACGCGAACATTGGCCGCTTTTCGGATGAGCCGACTCATGACGGATATGGAAAATTCGGGCATTCCATCCCATACAAACTGTTGTGGCGGGTTTATAAACAACACCGCTGGGAAACCATCCATCTTGACGCTTAACGTCGCCTAAAAATGGCATGGTGCAAATACGCAAATTTCAAGTAACACGATAAATCCCATCTTGAAAAACTCTCGAATCACGATATTTTATTGAAGTGGATTGCTCGATGTTGAATGCCGTCTGTCCGACCTCCTCCTTCTCGATGCCTTCGACGATTATCTCATCCCCCTTCACCTCCACCTTTGCATCACCGACTATTTTGGCCACGCGGGGGGCCCGTTCGCCTAGAAAATTATTTATCAGTACTCGTTTGCCCTCGACCTTGACTGTGATCGGGAAGTGGGAGTAGACCGCGCGGAGCTTGTAGGTGAATCCCTCGGTGACCCCCCTGAACATATTGAGCAGATGGGCCTTGACCGTGCCAACCGCCGCTCGGTGCCTTCGACGCGGGGATGCGGTTTTGATCAAAATTTTTTTGTCTTCAAGTTTTAACGCGAGGCATGGCATGTCGAACTTGCGCGCGAGTCTGCCTTTGGGTCCAATGACCTCGATGCTCTTGCCCTCGAGCTTGACCTCTACCCCATCCGGCACCCCAACTTCCTCGTGGATCACGAATGGCATCTTCGCACCTTCTTGATCGACTCTTTTTTTCTTCGGCTAAAAGCATGGCGAAACTTGGATAGATCAACGGGTCTTAGTCAATAAACATATGCCAAGAGCCGCCCGCCCAAACCCTGCTCTTCAGCTTGGCGATGAGATATCACTCCCCGCTGAGTGGAGACTATGAGTAAGCCGAAGCCAGCCGCAGGCAAGTAGCGCTTCTCCCAAAGCGTGTATTCACCGCGCTTAACCGCGTGCCGCGGCTTCACTACCCCGCACCCATTCACCTTGCCTAGCAGGGCGATCCTAAATCCCCCCGCCTTGCGGTCGTCGATGAATTCGAATTCACCTATGAAACCCCCCTCTTGCATGATGTGCAGCACAGAGCCGATGAGCTTCGAGGCTGGAGCGGCGATAACTTCTCGCTTTCGGGCACGCTCGTAGTTCTCGATCTTCGATAGGACGTTTGCGAGTGGGTCGAGTAGCATTCGGCTCATCCATACTTTTTGAACCCAATCTTAGGAGCCAGCTCGCGGAAGCAGCGCCGACACAGCTTTAATCCATAACGCTGGTAGACGTGCCCATACCTACCACATCGGATGCACTTGTGCGCCCCCTTCCCGAACTTTCGCTTCGGCATCAGGTCACCTGAATCCCAAATTTTTCGGTGATGAAATTTACAGCCTCATTTTTTAAAATTTGATGGCTCCGGGGAATCGATCGGGCTAAACGCTGCCTGCTCCCAATCCGATAGCCAGACCTGAAAAGGGCCACGCATACATCTATGCCGAAGATGCCTACTTCGGGGTCGTAGGAAACATCAGGGATGTCGATGTGCTCTTTGATGCCGAAGGAGAAATTGCCGCGGTTATCGAACCGTTCAATGCTCAGGCGCCGCTCGACTGCATCGAACAATCGATTGAGCGTATTCGTCGCTAGCCCCCCCCGAAGGGTAACTTTGCAGCCTATCGGCTCGCCCCGCTTTATCCCCCACTCTCTTATCGTTCGCTTCGCATAGGTTCGGGTTGGTTTTCGCCCCGTGACGCTTTTCAACACCCGCTC
>CAZWMM010000128.1:0-3043 GCA_964634985.1 Hadarchaeota archaeon (SeqCode) | reverse complement strand
GATAGCCTACATAGGGTATGAGCCGTCCGGGAAGCTGCATTTGGGCCACAAGATCGGGATAGATAAGATGAGGGATTTACGAGCAGCTGGTTTCGAAGTCCTAGTCCTACTCGCTGATATCCACGCCTTCCTAAACGAAAAGGGGGAGCTAGGCGAAATCCGGAAAACAGCTAAGGAGAACAAGAGGGTTTTCGAGGCTCTCGGGCTTGAGGGGGCAAGGTTTATACTGGGCGGCTCTACCGAGCTCGGTTTTTCTGATAAGGATGGTTTTCAAATGAGCCCCGATTACCAAATATTGTGGCGGAGTTTAGCTGCCCATATCTCGGAGCAGAGGGCAATCCGAAGTGTACGGGAGTTGGCGAGGGATGCGAAAAAGATGAAAGCCTCCCACATCATCTACCCCGTGATGCAAGTGGCGGACATGGTCGAGCTAGATGTGGATTTAGCTGTGGGAGGGATGGATCAAAGACACATTCACATGCTCGGAGATGATGTTCTACCCAAATTGGGTTATAAAACTCCCGTATTCCTCCACCTGCCGATCATCAGTGATATCAGGGGGGATAAGAAAATGGCCTCCAGTTCCCCGCAGGCATTGATAGCTTTAGACGACCCTCCGGAAAAAATCGAAGAGAAAATAAAGAAGGCGATCTGTCCCCCAACCCAGGTGAAGGGTAACCCTGTGCTCGAAATGGCTGAGCATCACGTCTTCCGGTGGGATAATGAAATCACGATAGGTTCTTCGAAGATCACTAGCTACACCCAATTGAAGGAGCTTTATGCAAAGGGTAAAATCCATCCTTTAGATTTGAAAAAAGCTGTGGCCAGGGAACTCTCGAGGATTCTGGAGCCCGCCCGCAAAGTGTTTTGCTGAGTCAAACTATGTTGAAAGGGATAAGATGGGCGCAGTATTCGGGCCCGAAGACATCCTCAAAGGACGAAAGCACATGCTTAAGAAAGCGGCTAGAGATCTGAGCCCAGGACAAGCGCAGCGGGTGGAAGAGATCCTACACAGGTGGGGTGAGAAATCCGAAAGGGAACTCACCGAACTATTGGGCAAAGAAAGGGCTAAGCGCTTGCTAACCGACCTCGGGGTCTACTAGCTCACCAACGATCCCATACCCGCCGCGAAGTTTCATTAATAGCTGGGCTAAAATATGGGGCGGGATTTGTTGGTTGATGTGCTCATCATCGGCGCTGGTCCTGCGGGGCTATTCGCGGCGCACGAGCTGTCAAAAAATTCGAAGCTCAAGGTGGTTGTTGTAGATTGGGGGCAGGAAATTGAGAAACGCTCCTGTCCCGCCGTCGAGATGGGCAAATGCATAGGGTGCAAGCCATGTCACATCATGTGCGGCTTGGGCGGCGCCGGGGGCATGTCGAGCGGCATCCTTAACCTTCGGCACGACATAGGCGGCAACCTCAGCGAGCTTACGAAAAGTACCTCCGAGGCTGAAAGACTCGTCAAAGAAGTCGATGAAATCTTTGTCGAGCACGGCGCACCAGAGAAAGTCTATGATATCAAGTCCACGGAGATCCAAGAACTCTCCGCACGCGCTGACACTGTTGGCGTGAAATTCATCCCCATCCCTCAACGCCACATAGGAAGCGAATACTTACCTGAGGTTGTCAGCTCCCTCAAACGCAAACTCGAAAACCAAGGTGTGAAGTTCATGCTTAATTCGAAAGTCGAGCGGATCGGAAAAGGCGGGGTCGTGGTCAAAGGGAGGCGAATTCGAACGAAGTACATCCTCGCGGCTCCTGGACGGGTGGGGGCTGATTGGTTCGCGGAGCAAGCCCGGGTGCTGGGAGTAAAGCTCACCCACGGGCCTATAGATGTGGGGGTTCGCGTCGAGGTGTCAGCGGTCGTCTACGAGCCGGTCATCAAGGTGAGCCGAGACCCGAAGTTCCACATCCACACCAAGACATTCAATGATTTTGTGCGAACTTTCTGTACAAACGACCGGGGATTTGTGATGGAGGAACGTTACGACGACCACGTTGGGGTTAATGGACAATCCCTTCGCGCGAAAAAATCTCAGGACACGAATTTCGCTCTCCTCGTTCGTATCGGGCTCACCAAGCCTGTAACAGATACCACGGCTTATGGACGGTCGATAGCCTACCTCGCGACCACGATAGGTGGTGGACGTCCTCTGCTCCAGCGATTGGGAGACTTGCGCAGGGGGAGACGATCCACTTGGGGGCGGGTCGAGCAAGGGCAAGTGAAGCCCACCCTGCGAAGCGTTACCCCTGGAGACATATCAATGGCCATGCCTGGACGGATCGTGACCGACCTGATCGAGGGGCTCGAGCGATTGGATGGAGTCGCCCCCGGGGTTGCCTCTGACTCGACGCTGCTCTACGCCCCGGAAGTGAAATTCTACAGCATGAAGGTCTTGGTAAACAAAAGTATGGAAACAAGTGTGCCGAATCTCTTCGTGGCTGGTGATGGGGCAGGCCAATCGCGAGGCATCGTAACTGCTGCAGCAACAGGGTTTTTGGCAGCAAGAGGGATAATGAAAAGGGCAGGTGCGAGATAGCATGGGCTCCGCTTGTTTGGTACTTATGAGGGCTGGTAACGTGCTATGCTGTTTCGGGGGCTTGGGCGTAGTGGGGGGTTACCTTGAGAAGGGCGTCGCCTACCTGCTCATCGCTTTTTTGCTTGGACTAGCTCTCTGGGGGCTGGGTAGACTGAAGTCACCGAGGCCGAAACGAGTCAGGAAAAAAAGATAATCGTTTCAGTGGTGGGGTCGCCGAGATTTGAACTCAGGTCACTGGCTTTTTTGCGTTGACCTACGCCCCATTTGGCAGATCATCGAAGAACGATCTTAAGCCAGCAGGATAGGCCAGGCTACCCCACGACCCCAAAAAACTCGTGCAGAATAAGGATAAGAGTTTTTAGGATTTCGATTTACGAGGCCTCGCCTTGGGTCGGGCTCCCATTTCTCGCTCCACCGTAGCGCTTTGTCCGGGCGACTCCTCCACCCACACTTTTATCCGGCGCACGTTCGGGTACGCCAAATTTTTCTTCAGATCATCCGCG
>CAZWMM010000127.1:0-3046 GCA_964634985.1 Hadarchaeota archaeon (SeqCode) | reverse complement strand
GGCGGTATGGATCCCCTTCTGTGTGAGCGACATCGTGTTCCCTCTCCTGTTCGTGAGGAAAAAGAAAGGAGCCCAGTATAGACGAACTAAATGAAATATAAGAGAAAGCTGAGGGGGAAAAAGAAATTGAGAGAGCTCAAGCGATTTGAATGAATTTCTAAATTTTTCCTTGAAAATCGGTTACACAATCTGAATCGTTTCAGCACTTCACCTTCCCAACCTTTCCTGGGGGATAATGAATTCGCCAAACTTCTTCATTATTATCCCCATCATTTGGTTGGGGCTAACGATTTTGATACCCTTGAAACTCCTTAACCCCCGTAAATGGTGATCTCCGGAGACGACGTAGTCAGCTCCCCCATCGTGTGCGGTATTTAAGACAATATCATCTTTTGGATCGTCTACAACCACCTTGAAGTTCGACTTGATTTTTACTCTAACCGAAACGTTCCGAACACCCCGAACAAAGGATTCTATATCGCGGGTCGAATAGTGGAATCTTTCCTTGACTTCATTTCTCGATAGAACGTCTCTGAGCTCTTCGAGTATGGGGGCGGACGACACGAGCTGGATTTCCTGGAATGTTAGAAGGATGTCCAATAACCTTGCCGGCCGTCCTCGTTTTGAGATGAACGCCGATACGAGTACATTCGTGTCGAGGGCAACCCTCATCTGCTGACCTTTCTGAAGGAGTGGATCAGCCGGTCAACTTCTTTCTCTGTGAAACCGACTCGCTCGGCCATCTTTCTTGACCGCTCCAGCAGGTGCTTTAACCTTATTCGCTCCTGGGAAAGCTCCAGTCTTCTTAAGACGATCGTGTCCTCCATCCCCATCACTATGAACCTGGTGCCCTCCCTTAGGCCCATCTGCTTCCTCACTTCATTGGGGATGACGATTTGCCCCTTCTCCGAGAGCCTTGTCATGTCTAAAACCATATCTTCTCACGGTAAGATATATCTTACTTAAGTATTTATAGCCATCGTTAAGATCAGGTCAGCACTTCATGCTCAGCTTTCTCCATGCCCGCCCGCGCGTGGCCACCTCCACCGCTAACCGTGCAGCCTGAGCGTTTGAGGGCATGACAACAACACCCGCTTTTTCAAGTTTCTCCCGTTGCAATGCCAAATTTTGCGGGTCGCGAGGCGTCCCGACGATCGAGGCAACCACACTCAGATAGCCCCCCTCCCGATCGGCTAAGCGCTTCCCTTCCTCCACCGCTTTTGCTAGCGTCCCAGCTGGGTCGGGATGGGACCCTTGCCCCAGCACGATGTCGAGAAGAATCACGGCTACCTCCCAGTCCCGGGCCTCCCCCAACATCCACTCGCACCGGTGGGCAAGGTCAACCATGGGATGAGGTCCTCCTCGCGCAAGCGCCTCTGCCTCGAAGTCGACACACGTGTGGCGCTTGCTCGAACGGGGATCAGGCAGTCGGAGTCTCGGCTTCAAGGGCACGTTCGAATAGACATCGCCCACCAGCTCCTGTAGGATTAACATAGCCTCGTGGCAAAGCGTCCCGCCTGAAAACAGCCCGCGGACGTATTTCTGTCCATAGCCGAAGCGCGTGAACTCTCGCTCCACAATTTTCTTGATCTCTCCCGGCTGAAGGGTGAAGGTTAGCTCTCGAGGCTTTCGTTTTCGAACCAGAGCCATCGCTTTCGTGGCCGCGTCTTCGAGTGTAGAAGCTGGAATACCTGCCTTCGAGATCATCCTTGTTAGACCCCCAAGCAAGCACATGACGACAGGCTTCTCGGAGCGCTTGGCAGCATCGAGCACCCGCCGCGCGACACTCGTTGAGGGGAATTTTCCGATAAGCACTATGGCCTTAGTCGCTTCGTCTGCTTCCAAAAACCTCAAAGCCGAGAGCGCCCCCAGACCGTTAACTTTTTGGGAGAGGTCTCGGTTGCCAACGCCAATCGCGTGCGAGGCCCCAACCTCGTCGACCAAGCAAGAAACCTCTTGGATGCCCGCCCCCAGAGTTCCAACGATGCCTATGGGTCCCTTGCGCACCGCGTTTGTAAATCCAAATCTTTCACCCCCGATGATGACTGTACCGTAGTCAGGACCCATCACCAAAAGTCCTCGTTGCATTGCTGCTTTTTTGAGCTCGACCTCCTCCTCCAGTGAAAGAGGGCTGGAGAGCACCACATGTTCGCCGGCCTGGAGCGTCTGCAAGGCTTCTCTAACTGCGAGAGCCCTAGGCGACGAGATCTCAGAAGCTTTGGTCATCAATTCAAAATTTAGTCCATCTAGCTTAAAGAATCGGCTTAAGCTCTAGCCTCGGGCGACTCTGCGTATCTCGTCGGATCCTTGATACTTGCCTCCTGGAACGCACGCCTTCGGTTTCGACATGATTCACAGCGCCCGCAATGAAGCTCGCGATTCAAGTAGCAGCTCCACGTTAGTTCGAGAGGAACCCCGAGTTCAACGGCTAGCTTTATCACCTCAGCTTTTGTCTTGTCTGCCAGCGGGTTTCTGACGGTGAGTTTGGATTCGGTGCCAAGGGATATCGCCTGCGTAATGGCGGAGACGAACTCTTGCTTACAGTCCGGGTAAAATCTCGCATCGTCGCCTTGGGCGCCGTAAAAAATCGCCTCAGCTCCAATAGCCGCAGCGTAGCCAGCGGCAATTGAGAGGAGGATTCCATTTCTAAAAGGCACTACCACACTTTGCTCAAACTTCTCGGGCATCGGCATATCCTCGTCGAGAAGCGCGGTCACCCTTGGGCCGTAGAGATTTTTTAGGAATGAGATATCTATAACTCGGTGTTCCTTTGCGCCCAGTACTTTGGCGATTTTTTTTGCGCTTTCGATTTCCTTAGTTGCAATTTGCCCATAGTTGAATGAGAGGCAATAGAGCTCGTAACCCTCACGCTTCGCGACCACAGCCGCTGTGGCGCTGTCGGGCCCGCCTGAAAGCAAACAAACCGCTTTCATTTTACTTAATACCGAGCTCTTTCACTGTTTTCTCGAAGCTGTGCATAAAACTCTTGCGAGGTCTTTTCATCTCCGGGAGTGAGATAGAAGGGTGCTCTAAGCTAAAAAGCTTG
>CAZWMM010000126.1:0-3058 GCA_964634985.1 Hadarchaeota archaeon (SeqCode) | reverse complement strand
GCAGAGTTAAAACGCCGACGGAAAAGCCGGAATAGATCTAGCTAATCCGCCAAAAAACCCGACAACTTCGCTGATCTCCGGCCCTCAGGGCGATAAACGTTAATAACCTTACTTAGTAAGGTATTATGAAAACATGATACTAACTAAACTAACCCCTGAGGGGAGGATAGTTCTAACTCTCGAGCACGGCTGTCACCTCTACAGCCAGCTGCAGCGCGAAACTAAACTAAGCGACCGGTGGCTGATGAAAAAACTCGGCGAATTGAAACGAGAGGGGATGATCAAGCAAGAGGCCGGATGGTACAAACTCACAAAAACTCCAGCAGTCCACCCCTATGAGCGAAGCTTATACCGGCGAACCCTACAGCTCCCTTCGGCTGTGGACCACCTGTTGGGGAAATGCCCGTACATCCAAGCCATCATCTTGTATGGGAGCACCGCCGATGGCACATGCGGGCCCCAAAGCGATGCCGATCTACTCATCATCATAAAGAACAAACCCTTGGCCAAAGCGAAGGGAGAGATAATCGAATGCGCGAACGAGCTGGAGCTCACCCTTCACATCACTATAGAGCCACTGGTTTTATCCGTGGATGATTATCTGTCCGATGTCTCGAGCATGGAAGGCGGAATCATTTACGGTGTCACGAGTGCCTATGAAGTACTTTACGACCGCACCCGAGGCGAGTTGGCACGCGCGCTCCACGATCGTACGGAGGAGATACGTCGGAATTATACCTATCTCGAGGATGTGAAGCAATGGGTGAGAGCAAAATAAAGGTGTTGTTAGAAACCTCGAGGGTGAATTTGCGTAGAGCCGAAGAGGCCGAAGAGCGGGGTGAATGGGACGATTGTATCCTTCATGCCTCGCTTGCACTCGAGAGTGCCGCAAATGCTTTGATAATCAAGCTAGGAGGACATGAGGCTGTCGACCACCGCGCCATAAGTGCTTTGAACGAAGTCGTTAGGCAACGAGTTCCAGATTGGACAAAAGAGGAGAAATTTCGAATGATGATTAAGCGCGGGCTTGGCGTTCAGCGGGAGGTAGTTTATTCTCGATATCCGCATCATGTGGAGGGCAAATGGGTTGCTCCCAGCCGATATTATGGGGAAGGGGATGCGAAAAAGGTACTCTCGGATACCAAGTTTGTCTTGGGAATCGTGGGAGAATATCTTAAGCGCTGAATCGATTTCCAACGCTTGGACAAATTAAAAAAATACAATCCAGCCTGCAAATTGCACTCCTGAGTTCGGCAATCAAGGAGAAGCTTAAACAAGAGATCTTAGCCGAGATCCTGCCTTTGGTTGTCCCCAGAAATTCAACGCTGGAGAGGTGGGCCCGCGGGGATTCGAACCCCAGACCTCCCGGTGGCTGCCAAGCAAGGTTATCAGCCGGGTGCTCTAACCTAGCTAAGCTACGGGCCCTGGAAGCGATTCTCCTGTGAGATGTTTTAAGTTTTCCGCGCCATTGTCGCTTGGAGAAGTGGTATCACGGTAGAATTCAGGGAAATGAAATCAAAAACCATCCTGCGGAAGTACAAATACCGGGACAACTGGTTCTGGTGCAGGTACAGCATAAACCCATACCGCGGATGTCAATTCGCTTGCAACTACTGCGACGCAATAACCGAGAAATATCTCGTTCACAAAAACGCCGAGGATTTCTCGAGGATAATTTATGCAAAAACCAATGCACCGGAGCTGCTCAAAAAAGAGATTAAAAGAGCGAAGAGAGATGTTGTCGCTTTGGGCGGAGTAACCGACTCTTACCAGCCGGCGGAAAAGAAATATGGGATCACGCGAGCCATATTGGAAATCCTCAGGGATAACGGCTTCCCAGTCCATATCGTGACAAAGTCGGATCTAATTTTGAGGGACATCGACATTCTTTCAGAAATATCTAGGAACTCTTGGTGTGCTGTCTCAGTAACGATCATAACTTTCAAAAAAGAACTGCTTCCCTTGCTCGAACCGTTTGCTCCTTCACCGGAACGGAGATTGGAAACCGTGAAAAAATTGAATGAAGCCGGCATACGGGCTGGCGTTGATTTCACCCCCATCATCCCATATATCCTTGATTATGAAAATAACATTCGAGATGTGATAGAGAAAGCATCCAAAAATCGTGCAGAATACGTTTTGCATGGAAGCATGAGTTTAAGAAACAACCAAAAGACCCGCTTTCTTCAATTGCTCAAGGATAACTGGCCCGAGCTCATCGAAAAATATGAAGGGATCTACCGCAACTCAGAAAGCCCTGATGAAGGATACACGATAAAAATAAATAGAAAAGCGTTTGAGCTCTGCAGAAAATTTAACATTCCTGATTATGTCTCCCCTCCAAGTTTTGAAATGCCTCTGAAGGAAAATTTTGAAGTAGCGAATTTACTTTTGCTGGTAGCTTACTTCAAGGAAATGAAAGCTGGAGACCCTTATGCAGCTTGGGCGTACCACAGGGCGGCTGAAAGCATCGAACGCCTTGATGATAGCATCAGGAAGGCCCATAACCGTGGTGAGTTGGAGAAGATTTCTGGAATCGGGAGAAATCTGGCTGAAACAATAGCTGAATTTTTAGACACAGGAAAATGTGAAAAACTTGAAAAATCGAAGGCTGAATGGTAGCCTCACCTAGAAAGCTACCGCTAGCCAATACGACGGCCCAATAATAAGTGACTATCAAACAGCTTAGTATGGGCGCCTTCTCGGTGTTCGGTGCTTCTGGAAGCATTCCCTGCAGTAAACAGGTCTGCCTTCCGTAGGCGTGAAGGGTACTTCACACTCGGCCCCACAGTCGGAGCAAGTGGCCTTGTGCATCTCGCGAGGCCCGAACCTTCTCGGCCCACCGAACCTTCTTTCATTTGCCATTTTCTATTCTCCTTTTTTTCTCAGACACAACCCGAAGAAACAGTCTTGCTGCTCCTTCGACGAACTTTTTCCTAGGAAAAGCCCAGTTGCGTCCTTATTGCAATGCATGAGGTGGTTTAAAAATCATACGGTTTGCCCGAGTTTGTCGAATAATTCGTGATTCTTAAATCACCAGAGCACATCTTTTGTCTGT
>CAZWMM010000125.1:0-3064 GCA_964634985.1 Hadarchaeota archaeon (SeqCode) | reverse complement strand
TGTGGAGGTTACCAATGTGGGCGATGCCCCTCAAGATTTGGAGGGCTGGATGTTATGGTAGAGGATATGATGAACACGCATGCCTCGAGCGCTTTTCGCTCGTCTAGTTTGCTTATGCGCCTGAACACCTCGTAAAGGATGATAGCCGAAGTGCAATGGGTCTCCCTGCTGGCTTTGACCACATACGGTTCATACTTGTCCGCCAACGGCCCCCCACTGAAGTACTCGATCCACCCGCAGGAGTCAACCAAAACGTTCACTTTCATCGCGAACACCCTTCGACGAAACACCCTTCGCGAAGCCCTTCATGCTTTTGATGCTACCAACCCGCACGAGGTAAATCACGTCACCCTTCTGGAGCACCACCATACGGTCGCCAGGCTTGATCCCCACGCTCTCCCGGACATCCTGAGGGATGACCACTTGGAACTTCGGAGACACCGTTACAGTATCCATGCCATTACCGTAAAACGTTTTGTCTATCGATAGATTTAAAGTTTTGTACCCAAACTTGCTCGGAATTCCATGATCGACCACCGTGCTCCACCCGCCATGGCTTTGCGTGGGGGTTCTTTAAAAGGAGGAAATCTTGATCCAAGTATCAAAACGAAACAAAAAACTAAAAATACCCTATATTCCTCAAGAGCACCGCGATAAACGCTAGCCCCCCGAACGCCGCCATTCCCTTGTTCACGAATAGGTTCGATGAGCGAAAAAGCCTCAACGCAACCCTGCGTCGGGAGAACGGCCAGAATGGTTTGATGGGGGTGTAGGTAAAAACGTCGCCCAAAAGGTGCAGCGCCGTGCTCCCAAAGCCAACCAGAAATCCCCTCAACCAACCATAGCCCACCCAGTACGTGACCACCGCAAGCACCGCGCCGAATACCGCGCCGGCGAGCAACGAGTGCGTCAGAGGGCTTCGATGCCTCACTACCGGGTGCCCACGCATGTCTATGTCCGGAAGTGACGAAAGAACGACTATGAACAAGCACGTTACGATCCAGCCCAAGCTCACCAACCCAAATGTGAGCATGAACAAAGATAGGATCAACAACGAGAATCCCACATGACCTTCAGGGTACATCTCAATCCCTTATCCGATTCGCATCCCCAGTGATTCTCCCTCACCTTTACCGGGTCTTCCCCCCAGATAAACTTAAATAACCACTTGCAAAGGAAAAGCGAGAAATATGCTTTCGAAAATTCCCATAGCCCTCGAAAAAATGAGCAAAAAAGACCTGGACCGAGAGATCCTGAGAGCCGGGATAATAGCTGAGCTCGATGCCATAAATCTCTACGAGCAGATGGCTGCCATGACCCCAAACGAGAACATCAAGAAAGTTCTCTTGGACATAGCGGGAGAAGAAAAGACCCACATGGGGGAATTCCAAGCCCTGTTGCTAAAAGAAGACAAGGAACAACTGAAAGAATTGGAAAAGGGTAAAAAAGAAGTTGAAGAGCTGACCGAATAGGGAAAACATGACCGGGCGAAAACAGATCTACAAGTGTAACGTCTGCGGGAACGTGGTCGAAGTCCTGCACCCGGGGAAGGGGCAGCTCGTTTGCTGCGGCCAACCGATGGAACTGCTCAAAGAGAAAACCGAAGACGTTGGGCTAGAAAAACACGTCCCAGTGATAGAAAAAACGGACAAAGGGATAAAAGTGAAGGTGGGTTCGGTTCCCCACCCCATGGAGGAAAAACACTACATCGAGTGGATCGAAGTGATCGCGGACGGCAGCGCTTACCGAAAGTTCTTGAAGCCCGGAGACGCGCCTGAAGCGGAGTTCGAGATAAAAGCGAAGAAAATCGGAGCAAGGGAATATTGCAACATCCACGGGCTCTGGAAATCCGCTTAGTTCTGCCTGAAACCCAAAACTGAATCTGACTTCGCCGCGAGGCCAGGAGAGTCATTTTTCTCACCCATCATAAGAAAAGCCAAGAAATCCCTTTGCTTACAACGAATTACAAGAAATTATTATTCAACTGAGATTTTTCTTGTACAGCTCTGGAAGAAATTTAGAGAATCGCCCCATTTCCTCTATATTATGCTTGCGCAAAGCGTCAAGGATAACTGATGGCATCTTCGCTGGAAATCTAAATGTTAAACGCATTCGTGTTCCATAGGATTTCGCCTCATACTCATGAACGAACCAAACAAGGGGCTTGTCGTTATAGTCGATGATACTGGCCGCCAAGACATGGCTGTAAGTTGTGGAGATGGGCACCGAACTTGGATCCTCCCAGCGGATACGCATTTTAATGGGTGGGGTCTCGCCAATTTTCTCTACAACGATATGGATCGCGCTAGCATGTCCGTGCTTGCTTGGGGGGACTTCCCATTCAAACGAAACGTGATCCCCCGGGTGCCACAACTTGTAGCGTTCCGTGTTATCGATATGGTCCCACCACCAGTCGATCATCTCGGGGGTAACACCCTGTAACTCATGTTCAACAACAAGGTCCACCGTCTCGGACTTTGACTCTTCTACCATCTCCCTCATAAGGTCAATCAGATCAATTTCCTCTTCTACCATCTTTCGTGTCCTCCGCTTTTTTCAATCCCGTTCATGACTAAAATTTCGCCTGCCCCCCTATTTCCCACTCGATTCATAAATGTTTTCCCAGAGCAGCAAGGCCTCGCGTGCGACCCCTACTTTCTTTCTCGCCGGCGTCGTGCAAAACCTCCGGTTCATCACGATTATGCGTTTCGCTTTGAAGCCCGCCCGTTCAGCGAGCTTGCTCATCGTTTCACAAACATCGACCACCCCTTCTGGAAAACATCCATCCGACGCCACCAAGCAAACTCTCGCCCCGCGCTTGCAGACACGGTAAAACTCTTTGATCGCCGCAAACATATCCGCAAAGTAAAGTTTCACCTCGATCGGCTTGTCCCCGACCACCTCTGCGACTTCTGAAAAATCTTCTCCACCGATAACCTCTCCGCGGACTCCAATGAGCTCGTCCAAGCGCGGCCCCTCCAATCCAAGGATCCACTGTTCAATCCTGTGCGCGTGGATGTACTCCCGTTTCCCGAGGTATGGTGGTGAAGTTATCACCGCGTCA
>CAZWMM010000124.1:0-3083 GCA_964634985.1 Hadarchaeota archaeon (SeqCode) | reverse complement strand
CGCTTGCTGTAGGTGGAACTTTGAATGCAGTCACATTTGAACTTGATCTGGCGCGGGAGATCACCATCACAGGATTCGGTGCTGGCCCTAGGGAGACCTCCAGCGCACTTCTCGGTGACTTGATAGGTGTCCATCGAGCGCTTGGGGGCTGAGCTTGCGACTGGAGTGCATCGAGTGCAGCGGCAAGTTCAAGATTCACGAGAGATTTTACACGTGCCCAAAGTGTGGAGGCTTGCTAGAAGTAGAGTTCGAGCCAAGTGAGCTGAAGCATGAACTCGACCGCAAGCGTTTAGAAACCGAGACTCCGAGCGTCTGGAAGTATCGCGCCTTCATGCCGATCTTAGATGACTCAAAAATAGTCAGCTTGGGCGAGGGGGGAACTCCTCTCTACCGGTGCGATCGCCTCGCTAAGGAGATTGGGCTCAGGGAACTTCATGTCAAATATGAGGGGGCAAATCCAACGGGCTCCTTTAAGGATCGGGGTATGACGGTTGGTGTCACGAAGGCTCTCGAGTTCGAAGCGAGAGTTGTTGCGTGCGCTTCGACGGGCAATACCTCAGCCTCGCTAGCTGCTTACGCTGCAAAGGCGGGCTTGAAGTGCGTAGTCCTGATCCCCAAGGGGAAGGTGGCATTGGGCAAGCTCTCGCAGGCTCTGATTCACGGCGCCCAAGTGATCGCGGTCAAGGGCAACTTCGATGAGGCGCTAGCGTTGGTGCGCAGAATATGCGAGGAACGAGAGGACATCTACCTGCTCAACTCGCTTAACCCTTTCAGACTCCAAGGACAAAAATCGATAGCTTTCGAAATCGCGGACCAGCTCGGGTGGAAAGTTCCAGACCGCGTGGTGGTGCCGATGGGGAACTGCGCTAACATATGGGCGATTTACAAAGGTTTTCTTGAGTTCGACATGGTTGGGCTAACTAAAGGGATACCGAAGATGTTGGGAATTCAAGCTCGTGGGGCCATGCCTATCGTCCATGCGATAAAACGCAGGTTAGATAAATTTGTGCCTGTCAAAAAGCCGGAGACTATAGCTACGGCGATTCGGATAGGAGATCCCGTGAATGGACCCAAGGCGCTGAAGGCTATTCGGGCCTCGAAGGGCACTGCCGAGGCTGTGAGCGATGCAGAAATAGTTGAAGCACAGAAGTTGCTTGCGAAGCTAGAGGGGATAGCCGTGGAGCCGGCTGGCGCGGCCTCAGTGGCTGGGATTAAGAAACTAGCGGCGCAGGGGGTCGTCGAGCAAAACGAGAGCGTGATCTGTGTGGCAACTGGGCACGTGTTAAAAGATCCCGAAGAAGCAGTTAAGATTTCGAAGTACCCACCTGAAGTACCGGCCACATACAAAGAGGTTGCCAAATTACTCGCTATGCTTAAAAGCTGAAGGAGTATTAAATCGGAGTGTTAGTAAGGTCTGAGGTGCAAAAAGTGCTCCCTAAAGAGGCATACGATCGAACGCTGGGGCTGCTGCAGGAACATCACGAGTGGTTCAAGAAGACCATACCGCTAATAGCGAGCGAAAACGTGCCCTCCCCAGCGGTTCGGGAGGCGTTAACCGCCGATCTGGGTAATCGATATGCTGAAGGTTGGCCAGGGGATCGGGTCTACGCTGGGTGCATTTACATAGACCAAATCGAGTTGCTCGCGATGGAGCTGGCCCGAAAACTCTTCAAGGCCGAGCATGCAAACGTACAGCCTAACTCAGGGGTCCTCGCAAACCTAGCGGCTTATACTGCCCTCACTGATCCAGGCGACACGATGATGTGCATTTCGATCGCGGCGGGCGGGCATATCAGCATGGGGAAGAAGAAATTCGGTGGGACAGCTGGGGCTGTGCATGGGTTAAACGTCGAGTACCTCCCTTTCGATGAGAAGCGGATGAACGTAGATGTAGATGCTGCGGCCAAGAAAATTAAGGAAGTTAAACCAAAACTTGTGATCTTTGGTGGGAGCGTGCTTTTGTTCCCACCCCCAGTTAAGGAGCTGAGCGCGGTTGTGAAAGAGCAAGGCGCCCACGTGATGTACGATGCAGCTCACGTTGCAGGATTGATAGCGGGGGGACAGTTCCAGGACCCCCTGCGCGAAGGTGCCGACGTGATGACTTGTAGCACTCACAAGACCCTCCCCGGACCCCAACATGGCATGATTTTATGTAAAAAGGAATTGGCTGAGAGGATCAACAGGGCGGTTTTCCCAGGTGTTGTGAGCAATCACCACCTTCACGCGGTCGCAGGCGTAGCTGTGGTGCTCGCGGAGATGCTGGAGTTCGGGAAAGAATACACGGCGCAGATAGTGAAAAACGCGAAGGCTCTTGGGAAGGCGCTTTACGACCGAGGTATGAATGTTTTGTGTCCAGATCAGGGTTTCACAGCTTCGCATACCATCGCCGTAGATGTAATCAAGCAAGGGGATGGGGGAATGCTTGAGCGAAAACTCGAGCAAGCCAACGTGATACTCAACCGAGAGATCCTGCCTTGGGACCCTAGGGAGGGAAGAGACTTCAAGAATCCAGGTGGTCTAAGGATTGGTACCTCCGAGATAACGAGGCTGGGCATGAAAGAGCGGCAGATGGAGGATATAGCCGAGTTCATCAAGCGCGTGGTCGTCGATGGAGAAGAGCCCAAGCGCGTCGCGGCCGATGTGGCTGAGTTCAGGCGCGATTACCAGCGAGTTCACTACGCTTTCGAATCGGTGACACAAGCGTATGAATATGTGAAGATACGCTGATCCCATAAAACAGACCTAAAAAATTTTAAATTGGAAGTTTAACTCAGAACTCAAAGCTTTCAGACCTACATTTCCCCTGTTTTCGAGTGTTTCCTCTAGAACCGGAAGAAAAATGGCGCTTTGGTCAAAATCTGATTTTTTAAGGAGATTTTGGAAATAAACTGTGTAAACTCGGGAATTTAGGATTGGGAATACTTTCGGTGACCTCTCACCAAAAATGACTTCAGAAAAAACCCTTTTTATGTATTGTTGGGGGATAAAGAGTGTTTATCCAAAAAGAAGTGCTAAATCTGCTGTTCAGAGCTGACATGCCTCTCTCTCCAAAGATGAAAAATTTAGCTACTATACTTTTAATT
>CAZWMM010000123.1:0-3112 GCA_964634985.1 Hadarchaeota archaeon (SeqCode) | reverse complement strand
AGAAACGAGCGGGTAATAGATTTCATCAAAAATTTGCTCAAAGGAAACTTAGTCAAGTGCAAAAGGAACTCCAAAATTTTGTTTAAAGGTAGGTATGTGAAGTATCCATTTGAAAATGGTCTCTCGGATCTCCCCCTAGAGGATCGCTATGAATGCCTCTATCACTTTGTGAAAAATTGGATCATGAGGGAGAGAGGGCAACTGAAGCGACCGAGGAATACAAAGGAATGGTTCTACTACACCTTCGGAAAAGGGATAGTTGAGAAGTACCTGATTCCTTATAACAAAAAGATATGGCAGATCGCCCCTGATGAGATGAGTTTGGGTTGGGTAGAGGGCAGGGTCCCCCAACCTCTACTTGAGGATGTTGTCAAATCCGCGCTTGGAATTCCAACCGAGGGCTATTTGCACCAGCTGTACTTTTACTACCCAAAAAAGGGAGGGATCCAAGCACTCATTGAGGCATTGAAAAAATCAGCTGAAGGGAGAATAACCTTGAACTTCGAAGTGAGACATGTCAAAAAAGAAAACGGAAAATGGATCATTTCGAACGGGAAGGAAGAAAAACAGTTCGATAGGATAATTTCAACTATCCCTATCCAAGACTTCTCTGATGCCTATCGAGATACCCCAAGAAGCGTCAAGAAAGCGATCGATGAGTTGAGGTACAATTCCCTCATCACAGTATGCATAGGTCTCGACGTGGGGGGCTCAAACGATATATCATGGCTCTACTTTCCGAGTGAGAGGGATGGTATGTTTAACAGGGTAAGTTTTCCATCCAACTATTCCCTTTATGTTGCTCCGAAAGGGAAAAGCTGTGTGTTGGTTGAATTCACCTGTGATTTCGACGGAAAGTTGTGGAGAGAAAAGGATGAAAAATTGGTGGCGCATACATTAGAAAAGTTGCACGAAAACAAGATAATCGACAGACGAAAAGTCTGCTTTTCAAAAGTCAAGAGGATCAAATACGCATATGTGGTACACGACTTGAGTTACGAGAGGAATACAGGAATTTTTAGGGATTTCTTCAGGAGGGAAGGCATCGAGTTGTGTGGGAGATTTTCAGAGTTCAGGTATCTGAACATGGATGCAACGATAGAACGCGCCATGATAGAGGCTGAAAGAATAAATTTGAAAAGTTGAAGTATCATTTTTCGATTTCCCTCAGGTATTCCATCGATACTTCTTTTTTTGAAAAAAGTTGGGTGTATGCTTTCATGTATTTTAGAAACGTCCTCACGTGCCCCTTCTGGCGCATCCTTCGTGGGGAGCCGTAAGCTATGAGCCTCGGGTCGACCATGAGTTTTCCATATTTCTTCATCCTCAGTCCAAATTCGAGGTCGTCCAGCATTTTGAGATTTTCGTTATATCCTCCTGATCTGAGGTAGGTAGACCTGAGGAAAGCCGAGTTGGCCCCGGACAACTGGTAGAATCCAAAGTGCTGAGTTGTCCTGTAGCAGATATCAGAACCTATTTTGAAAGTAATTTTGTCAACTAGACTTCCATCTAATGCACGGACGACTCCTCCAAGCCCCACTAAGTTGTGCTCATGGAAATCCTCGTCTATTATCTTCAGCCAGTTCTCGCAAACCACGGTGTCAGCATCGACGAAGCCAACTATCTCGGAGTCGACATGCTTGGCAGCCAAATTTCTTGCAGCGCCCGCCCCCTCCCCCTTATCGAAGATTATCTCATCAGCATATTTTTTCGCGATCTTCACCGTTTCGTCTGTGCTGTGTCCATCTACCACGATTAACTCGAAATCTCCAAATTTCTGATTTCTAAGCGCGCGCAGGCATTTTTCAACAAATTTTCCTTCGTTGTACGTAGGAACGATTACGGATATTCTCACAGGGCTACCTCGGGCCACACAAGCGGATTTATAACAGGCCGGCGTAGAAATCTTCTAGCTTATTGGTGCTTTCTTCCACCGAAAAACGTCGCCCGGTCCTCAGCGCATTGATTTTCATTTCATCCGAGGGGGTGAAGGACGAGAGGATGCCCGAAAGCTCATCGATATCTCCTGGTTCGAAAAGATATCCATTTTTTCCTTCCTCAATTATTTCTGGAATCGCTAGCGAATTCGCACCAATCACGGGGATGCCGCACGCCATAGCTTCGACAACTACAACGCCTTGGGTCTCGCTTGTCGACGCGAGGATCAAAGCATCCGCAGAGGAGAAGTATAGGGGTTTCAACTTTTCCGGGATATACCCAACAAATGAAACTTTTTTTCGAAGGCCGAGTTCCTTTTTCAATCTTTTCATTTTTTTCTCCGCAGGACCTTTCCCCGCGATGATCAATTTAGCATCGGCATTTTTGAGCCCCCGGAGGACGATGTCGATGTTTTTCTCGTGACCGAGTCTGCCCAAACAGAGAAAAATTTTCTCACCCTTTATCCCGAGCTTTTTCCTAGCTTTTTCTTTTTCGATGGGTTTGAAAAAGTTTGTATCAATGCCGGTCGGAATGACAGTGATGGGTTTCTTGATGTGGTGTTCTCTCAAAACTCTCTTCAGCGCGTTGCTGGGGGCGATGAGCTTACGATGCCTGTTGTAAAAAAGTCGGCAGTACCTCCAAGTGACTCGCTTAAGAATGGATTTTCCAAACCTAGTGAAATAGCCCACGTATCCCGAGAGCAGGGTGTGGAATGTGGAAACGCGGGGGATTTTTTGCCACCTTGAAACCCTCCACCCAAAGAAGCCCATCGTGAAAGGTGAGTGGGTGTGGACGATGTCGAGTTTTGGTGCTCTATCCCTCCCCTGCGGCACAGCTATTCTGAATTCCGGGTAGGGTCTGAAAGCAACGGAAGGATACGAATAAACGGTCATCCCACCGTACTCCTTCACATTTGATTGGGGGCAAAAGACGAAGACCTCGTGCCCCCGCTTCACAAGCTCTGAACCGAAGCTTAAGAGTGAGGTCACAACCCCATTTCTCTGGGGGAGGAAGGTGTCGGTGAAAAATCCTATGCGCATGGGATCACTTTTGCTAGGAGGAGATAATTTGGGAATAGGAAACCGTCACCGTGGCAATCGGTTTAAAATCGTATCCTTTCGCAACATTTTCCATTGAGAGAGTTAGACGGAACCAATAGGGGGCATTGTCGAAG
>CAZWMM010000122.1:0-3119 GCA_964634985.1 Hadarchaeota archaeon (SeqCode) | reverse complement strand
GTATTTTGCCCGCGGTTGCAGCCGTGCTAGTCGCTGCTCAGGGCAAGCTCATGCGCGTGCCTTTCGATATCCCTGAAGCCCACACCGAGATCGTGCACGGACCACTGACCGAGTACTCCGGTCCAAAGCTCGCGATCTGGCGCGTGGCATGGGGTATCGAAACGATTGCAGTCGCTGGGTTGATCGTTGCCCTCTTCTTCGGAGGCCCAACGAGTTATCGAATCGCGGGCGTTCAAATTCCCGCCGTGATTGACTTCCTCGCCAAAACTTTCCTCATAGTGATGTTCACGACCATGGTTAGAAGCATAATGGCCCGTCTCCGCATAGATCAAGCCTTGAAGCTCTTCTGGACCTATGCTCTGCTGCTTGCCTCGATCAGTATAATCCTCGTGCTGGTGGTGCCCTAATGCCCGTGATATTGCCAACGGTCTTGAAAAATTTGCTCCGCAAACCATTTACGGTGAAGTACCCTCGCGTCCGGGTTGAGCCACCCGAGGGCTACCGGGGGAGACCATCCATCGATAAGGAAAAGTGCATTGAATGTTGGCTATGTATAAGGACTTGTCCAGTTAGAGCGATAACCGTGAGCAAAGAAACGAAGAAGCCGAGCATATGGTACGCACGTTGCGTTTTCTGCGGAGAGTGCGCTGAAGCCTGCCCGGCGCGCGCGATCGTCATGACTAAAGAATTCGAGCTGGCCACCCTCGACAAAGCATTGGCTAAATCCGAGTGACGCAGGCGTTCATTAAACAGGTACATCATGCCAAATCACACATTTCTTCAGAACATCGAATTGGAAAATGAAATGAGGTAGCATACAGCTCTTTTTATGAATTTACATGCGCCGCGCAAAAGTTAAGTAGCCCGTGTGTGCGATCATCCGCGTCTTCGGGCGGGTGGCGTTTGGTTTAACCTCAAACTCGCGCACCAAACACTCAATCGTGCGGCAATTTTTGAAACTGTAGTTCGGCATCTCACGGTAGAGCCTTTGGACTTGCTCGATGGAGGGCGCGAACGCCGCGAGGTGACCTCCCGGCTTCAGGGCCCGCTCGACATGTGGCAACACCCTCTCTGGCTGGGGTAAGTCCAACGTCACCAAGTCTACGTCGTGCTCGTCGATCCCCTCGTAGATGTCCTTGAGCTTCACCGCCACGATATCGCTGAGACCCACCATCTCGATGTTCTCCTCGGCTACGCGCACGAAGTCCTCCCGCACCTCATAGCTGACCACGCGCCCATTGGGTCGAACGAGGTTGCCCAAGAAGATAGCAAGCGAACCCGACCCCACACCCGCATCGACGACGAGATCACCCGGCCCGACTCCCGTGTGAGCGACAATCTGCGCAGCGTCTTTAGGGAGCATTATCTGGGGGACGCGGTGGAGCTTTTGAAGATAATCGATGATGAGCGGCTTCAACACGATGAATTCCTTGCCCACATGCGATTTCAACCTCGCCCCGGGTTCCTGCCCGATTGCTTGGCCCAGATCGATGACCCCCAGCTCTGTGTGGAACTGCTTACGCTCAACCTTCACTAAATATTTCCTCCCCCGCTCGTCGATGAGGATGACCCGCTCGCCTTCTTTAATCATGACAACTACAAATTTTTACATACCCCAGCTTAAATAACGGTTGAAGGGTGGCGACTAAATGGACATAACATGGCACACAAAGCACTTGAAGCCGCGGCAGATGATCGCGATTCCACTCGTGCTCGCCGCATTCTTTGCAGCTGTATTCTTGATTCGAGGCGTGCCCGTGAGCATCGAATTCTCCAGCGGTGCCATGATAAGCTATCGAAACTTGGAAAACAGCCCGAATGCAGACGCGGTCGAGGTTGCCCTTAATACAGTTTTGGCGGCCGAGGTTAAAGCAGTTGCAACCAAAGATCCAGCTACCGGAACTTTCGGCTTGGATATCCAAACCACAAAGGCGCTTGATGATAACGGAAGGGAACTAGTTCAGCGCACAATGGCTGATCAGTTCGGCATTCAAAGCACGCCTGAATTTTTTTCAATAGAAGCTGCTATAAGCCAAGATTACTTGCGCGGAGCTATGTGGGCAATCATCTGTGCGTTTATCGCCATGGGTGTGATAGTCTTACTTACATTCAGGAAAAAAATCGCCACCATAATGCTGTTATGCGTTGCGCTCAACATGCTCTGGGCCCTCGGTGGACTGGCTCTTCTTCAGATGCAGTTCAGCTTGGCTTCGCTGGCTGGGTTCCTCTTGATGGTCGGATTTTCGATTGACACAAATATCCTGCTCACCACGCATGTGCTGAAGCGGCTCGGAGGTGAGCCAAGAGAGAGAATGGCGAACGCGATGATAACTGGATTCATGATAACCGGTACGACTCTCACGACGATGATATGCATCAACATCCTCGTGACGAACCCATCGATAACCCAGCTGGTGACCGTGCTCACGTTCGGCCTTGCTGGTGATCTCTTTAATACATGGTTCCTGAACGGTGGCGTCTTGATACGGTATGCGGAGCGCCAGAGGAGGAAGGAGTACTATGTCTCTCTTTAGACAACGGTGGGTTTTGCTTTTTGCCGGGGTATCGCTCATCGCCGCTTTGCTAGTTGCACGTGGCGTCATTTATGGAATAGACATCGCTGGTGGCTCTAGGGTAGTCCTGAAGCTTGAGGCATCGCAGGCGAAAATTCAACTCGCAAGCCCGGTAGTTGGGGATAACTTTGCACCCCTTGAAGAAATCATTGGGCTAATTACGGATAACCTGCTCACCAGAGTCAAAGTAGTAGATTTTGATAGAAATGCTAATACAGCGACTTTTGAGATAGGGTGCCCAGTGAGTTCTGATCTCCTTGCCTTAATCATCGGTAACAAGGGGCAAGTTATCTCACCGGTTGAAGAGATGATAAGCAGCCAGACGCGCGACGAAGTCATAAACTTGCTCCAAACTCGCGTTGATCCTGCTGGCCTCTTGGGTGTACAATCTAGACCGATAGGTGCTAACCTAGTTCTCTTTGAAATTCCGGCGATGACCCCAACAGAAGCAAAAGCATTACTCGGGCGGGTAGGTTATATCGAAGCGTACATCGAAGACGTGCCCGCATTCAGTAGTACAGATCTTCTAGACGTTGGCGCACCGGC
>CAZWMM010000121.1:0-3129 GCA_964634985.1 Hadarchaeota archaeon (SeqCode) | reverse complement strand
CTAGGTGCAAGAGGGTCAGGACGAAGGTCCTGAGCATGCTGTTGATTGCCGTCGCACACGATCTGCGGACGCTCATGAGGGTTCGAGCGGCGGGAAAATTGGGTTTTATTTTTATTCTATGGATTTATTCGACAAACTCGCCTACCGCAAAGCTTTTTTAAGGATGGCAGTCAAGTTAGAAAGGGCTTTTGAAAAAAGGCTTCGTCAAACGAGCGTTAGACAGGGCAGAGCGATTAAGGTCTCGAATTGTTTTTGCATACGACCCCATGATCAACCCTTACGAGAAGCGGCTCGGTGAAAGATCTAAAGAAAGAAACACTATTCGAATCCAAGTTCACAGTCTCCTATCCGGGCTTGAGGGGGCGGTAGCTGGGGTGAAGTTGGGCATGCCAGCTATCCTCGCGCTTGGACCCGATGGGATAGAGAAGATCATAGATCCTTTCAAGAAAAACTACTTCTTCATTTGTGACTCGAAGATGGCCGATATAGGCTACGTAAATCGGCTCGTCGCTGAACAAATATTTGGACTTGGCTTCGACGCGTTGATAATCCACGCGTTCATAGGCGCGAAGGGTGGGATTAGTGAAGTTGTAACCCAAGCTGGAAAAACGGGTCGGGGGGTGCTCGCTGTGTGTGCGATGACCCACCCCGGAGCGAACGAGTACTTGAACAAACACTTGAGCACGCTTCTGACCTTATCCGCTTCAGCTGGGGTTGATGGCTTCGTTCTCCCCGCCACCTTCCCTCAGACGATAACTCAGGCGAGGAAAAAATACCCCCAAGCGATGATCGTTTCACCTGGCGTTGGAGCGCAGGGGGCACCTTTCGGCTCAGCCATCGCGGCGGGCGCTGACTTCGAAATAGTTGGTAGAGCGATTGCCAACGCCCCCTCGCCAGCTCAAAAGGCGAGGGAAATCAAGGAGGCGATCGGGTGGTGAAAGCTAACACGAGCAAAATTGCAGTAGCGCTGGCAAAAAACGGCTGCGTGTTAGTTGGGGAATTCAAACTCACCTCCGGGCTCACAAGTCCTTACTACATCGACCTGAGGGCACTGCCATCCTACCCCGAATCCTTCGAGCTTGTGACGGATGCGTACGTTTCCGCGCTGGGAAGCACAGACATCGCATTCGACCGCATTGCAGGCATCGCCACAGCCGGAATACCTATAGCCACACTCGTAGCGCACAAGTTGAAAAAACCGTTCCTATACATAAGAAAAGAAGATAGAACTCATGGGACTGAGCGTTTGGTCGAGGGCGTGGTGGGTGCCGGTGATGCCGTGCTGGTAATCGACGATGTTGCAACCACTGGCGGAAATTTGCAGCAGGCGATAGAAGCTCTGCGGGGGCAGGGGGCAAAGGTGGATCATGTGATGGTACTGGTGGACCGTGAGCAGGGGGCGAGGGAAAATCTTGCAGCGATGGGTGTGAGATTGATCCCCCTCATGACATCTTCTGAGCTCATGGGGGAACTCCGCTCGAAGGGTGTCATCTCCACTGAAGAGTACGAGAAGGTCATCAGCTACATCGGGAGGGGCAAGCATGTTTAAGGGACGCGATGTGATCTCGATTTTAGATTTCACCCGAGGCGAACTCGAGCGAATATTCAAAGTAGCTCTCAAAATGGAAAAGAGAGGTGAACGAGCACCAGCTCTGCTTAAAGGCAAATTGCTCGCAACGGCATTCTTCGAACCGAGTACTCGCACGAGACTCAGCTTCGAAACGGCGATGTACAGGCTGGGCGGCTCCGTGATCGGGTTTTCGGGAGGGGAGGGAACTTCTCTGGCTAAAGGCGAGAATCTAGCCGACACGATCCGGATGCTCGATACCTACGCCGACATTGTGGTGATGCGCCATCACCTCGAAGGGGCTGCGAGGCTAGCGGCAGAAGTCGCAGTTGCACCAGTGATAAACGCGGGCGACGGGAGCAAACACCATCCGACGCAGGCGATGATGGATCTCTACACGATGTGGAGGGAGCTTAAGAAAATAGATGGTTTGCATATCGCATTGGTTGGCGACCTCAGATACGGGCGGGCTGCATCCTCGCTGATCTATGGATTGACCAAATTCAAGCCCAGAAAACTTTCCCTCATTTCACCCCCATCACTCAAGCCCAGACAGGAAACCGAGGACTTCCTTCGGAATTCGAGGTTGAAATTCTTCCAAGGGGGAAATTTGGAGGATGTCATTGAAGATGTTGATGTGTTTTACGTGACGCGGATTCAAAAAGAACGATTCCCGGACCCAGCGGAATACGAGAAAGTCAAGGGGAGCTATCAAATATCTCTCGAACTCTTGCAGCGGGCGAAGGAAAACATGATCCTCCTTCATCCTCTCCCCAAACTGGATGAGATAGACATCCGGGTGGACAACACCAAATTCGCCAGATATTTCCAACAAGCAGCGTACGGCGTGCCGGTCAGGATGGCACTGCTAGCTCTCTTGCTCGGAGCTGTGAAATGAATGTCGGCCAAAATTGGGGAGCTAATCGTTCGAAAGATACGAAATGGTACGGTGATAGACCACATCCCCTTTGGTCAAGCTCTCAACGTCTTGAGGATACTGAAGATCAAGGGCGGGGAAGGGTACACGATAGCTATGGTGATGAACGTCAAAAGCAGAAAGCTCGGGAAAAAAGACGTGGTAAAAGTGGAGGGCCGCGAGTTAGCCCCGGGAGAAGTCGACAAGATAGCCCTCATAGCTCCAGATGCAACGATCAGCACGATAAAAAATTATAGATTGGAGAAAAAGATGAAGGTGAGAATGCCTGGCAAGATAGAGGGTATTTTGAAATGCATAAATCCAAATTGCATTTCCAATAAACCCCGAGAGCCCCTGACCTCCTCTTTCAAAGTCATCTCTCGAACACCCACGTTGCTCGTTTGCGAGTATTGCGGAACATACATCTCACACGACGAAGTGGTGGCTCAGTACGCCTCATAGACGGTTGAATGGTGTTGGACTTGCGAGAGAAAAGGCGGCCCCCCAAACTCAGTGAAAGTGGAAAAGGATCTCTCTCCTATGAGGATTTCGATTTCAAACAAGCGAAGCTCAAGAAAATCGTGAACGAGAGCCCCAATGTGAAATCGTTTTACCTTAAAGTCGATCTCCCCAAAACCCCTAAACC
>CAZWMM010000120.1:0-3146 GCA_964634985.1 Hadarchaeota archaeon (SeqCode) | reverse complement strand
GCGGACGGCAGCGACAGCCTCTGGGGTTCCCCCCGATAGTTTTTCCAAGTTTCTTTCAGTTCATCAACGCCGCATTTTTTCTTGGTCTCGATAAAAACGGACTCCGTGTGGCCGTCTAGCACCGGAACACGATTACACTTGCACGCGATTTTGAATTCAGCATGTTTGATTTTGCCGGCACTGAACTCTCCGAGGAGCTTCATCGTTTCTTTTTTGACTTTTTCTTCCTCCTCGCGAATGTATGGAATGACGTTACCCTCGAAGATACCTTGGTAAAATTTCTCCAGCCCAGCCGGAAGGTCGGACCCCTGCACCTTTCTCTGTTCGGCCCAATTCCTGACAGCACCGTATCCCGCACCGGACACTGACTGCATCGAAGCCATCGTCACACGCTTCAGCCCGAGCGCGTCGTATACGGGTTTCAGCGACATCACCAAGCCGATGGTTGTGCAGTTGGGCTGTGGCACGACGAACCCCTTCCACTCCCTGCCCTTTCGCTGCTGCTCAATGATGCCAGCATGTGATTCGTTCACACTTGGCAGGTACACGAAGCTGTCGTCGAAATAACGGTAAGCGGAGGCAGTGCTGACCACAGGCCTTTCTTTCGCGATGTTCCCCTCGACTTCTAGCGCCGTTTCCGACGGTAACGCAGAAAAGAACAAGTTGTTTTCTTGGGGGTGTAGGTTGTGGAGATCTTGGACTATCATGTTGAGAATTTTTTTGTCAGGCGCTTCCTTGCAGAACCATCTCGAATTTTCCATTCCGTAGTTCAGTGCGTCCGCATACTTCTTGTCGGCGGACTTTTCGGATGCGTACAACGCCGTGAGCTCGAACCACGGGTGCTTCTGAAGGTTGACCACGAATTTCTGCCCAACCTCGCCCGTCGCGCCCAACACAGCGACTGGAATTTTCGCCATTTGACCATCTTCTGCTATGCCTCGCGTAGGTTTATAATTTTAATTCGATTGGATGAGTTTTGTTGGTGTCTGATTGCCTAGGCGGAAATACGGCCGAATGCGAAAACCTCTCCTGCCGGTTCCCGTGGAAAAATGTCGCTACTGTAGGCTCGGGCTTCCATGCCCCTTCCACAAACAGACCAGATCCTCTAAACTCCGTGAGAAATAGAACTTTATGAGGTCTAGATCAGCCCCAGCACATCCTGCATATTTTGTACAACGCCGGCTTTTCCTTTTTTGGTAACGTAACGCACAGCTTTCATCGCGCCAGCAGCAAACGTATCACGACTCTGGGCCCGGTGGATAATCTCGACTCGCTCATCCGGAGTAGAGAATATCACCATGTGTTCTCCGACGATATCGCCCTCTCGAATCGATCGGATTTTGATCTTATCCTCGCTCCAGCCGAACTCATCCGCGATGATTTGCGCTGCCCTCCGCGCGGTCCCGCTGGGGGCGTCGCGCTTGTGCACGTGATGCGCCTCCACGATCTCGACTCCGTAATCGCTTCCAAGCAACCTCGCGGTTTCCTCGACCGATTTGAAAAATACATTCACGCCAACCGACATGTTCGGTGAAATAACTGCTCGGATTTTCCTCTTCTTGACGATTCTCTCCATCTCAGCTCGTTGCTCCGCCGTGAAGCCTGTGGTGCCCACGACCACAGAAACGCCCGCTTCGGAGGCGATCTTGACGTTCTGAACCGCAGCATCTGCGTTGGTGAAATCCACCAAGACATCTGGTTTTGATTGTTTCAGTATCCCAGCCAGTTTATCTGCCCCCACGATTTTCACGCCGAGTTTTCCCACGCCAGCGAGCTCCCCAGCGTCCTCTCCGGTACTGGGAGTGCCAGAAGCATCGATGGCCGCGACCAACTTCATGTCCTCTTGTTTTGTGACCTGACGGATGATTAGCCTGCCCATACGTCCGCAAGCGCCACAAACAGCAACTCGGATCATTGCCGTACCAGCTTCATGTCGACCAGAACTTTACGTAAACTTTTTTGATTTTTCGGCTCCAGCTCGACCAACGGGAGCCTAAGACCTCCCGCAGCCATTCCCATCCAGTTCATCGCCATTTTTACGGGTCCTGGGTTCGTTTCGATGAACAGAGCTTTGAAGAGTGGCGATAGCTCGGTGTTAATTCGTTTGGATGTTTTGATGTCTCCGGATCGGAATGAGTCAACTAGCTTAGCAATCTTGTCGGGTACCAAGTTTGATGCAACCGAGATAACGCCAACGCCGCCGAGTTTCATTATCTCAAGCGTTAGCGAGTCATCGCCTGAAATCACGGAGAAGTCTTTACCGGCGAGCTTGACTATCTGCTCGATTTGTTTCAGGTCGCCGCTAGCCTCCTTTACTCCGACGATGTTTTTGAGCTTGGCCAGTTTCGCCATGGTCTCGGGCTGCATGTTGACGCCCGTGCGCGAGGGGATGTTGTAGATCACCTGGGGTAGGTCGACTTCCTCGGCGATGCGCTTGAAGTGCTGGTAGAGGCCTGCCTGAGTTGGCTTGTTGTAATAGGGCACTACTAGCAGCGCCCCATCAGCCCCTACTTCCTTAGCATGCCTCGTGAGCATGATAGCCTCCCAAGTACTATTGCTCCCGGTACCCGCGAGTACTGGGGCCTTCCCCCCCGCCGCATCCACTACGACTTCGACGACGCGGTTGTGCTCTTCATAGGAAAGCGTTGCACACTCGCCTGTCGTCCCAACTGGTGCCAGCCCATGGATGCCGCCCTTGATTTGAAATTTTACATTTTCGCGGAGCCCTTCCTCGTCGACTTTGTCATCTTTGTCAAAGGGCGTGATCATCGCGGTGAGGGCACCTTCGAATTTCAAGCCCCCACTTCCTTCATCGCCTGCTTGAGTAGCTTAAGCGCTTTCCTGCGGTCATCCCAGTTGACGAAGAAGCTGATCGAAGCCCTGCTCGAGAGGATCTCGATGATGTTTATCCCCCCTTTCGCCAATGGCTCCGTGAGCTTTGCGATGATGCCTGGCGTGTAGATAAAGCGCTCACTCTCGGCTATGAGCAGTGCGATTCCCCTTTCCCCCGTCACAGATTTCATGAGCCTGTTCTTCGAGATAGTTTTATGCAATAGCTCCAGCGCCCGATGAGACTCCTTATCGGCGACGTAGACAGAAAACGACCTGGGACCTATAGAGACGCCGAAAATGTTTATCTTGGTTTT
>CAZWMM010000119.1:0-3158 GCA_964634985.1 Hadarchaeota archaeon (SeqCode) | reverse complement strand
TTGGAGCTCCAGTCCGGGCTTGCTCGCCTCGCCCACGCACACCCGCACCACGTTTGGATTGGGAAGCTCCCTAGCACCTGCCCCGTACCCGATTCTCTCAACACGCATCAAGGGGTATGTTGTCACGAACCTATCGGCTAGTGCTACAAGCAGCGCAGCGCCTGTTGGCGTGGTCAGTTCAACGCCTGAAGCAATACCTCGGACTGGCTTTCCCTTTAGGATTTCGAGGGTGGCTGGAGCGGGCAAAGGGACCCTACCATGGGAGGCGAAATCAACCGTGCCTTTCCCAACCGCAACATCGCTGGCCAGAACCTCGCCCCCAAAAAGTCCAAGCTCGTGGGCAGCCGTGCAACACCCAACGATATCGGCGATTGCATCGGCAGCTCCAACCTCATGAAGCACCAGATGCTCGAGACGCTTGCCGTGCACGCGGGCTTCGCCCCTGCCAAGGATATTGATCGTTTTTAAAACAGTGCTCTTAACCTTCTTGGGCATGAAAAGTTCTCTGAGTCGCTCAACGATTTCCCCATAGATGCGTCCGCCCTCATCTTTAGTTCCAACTTCGACGCGGGTTGCTTTGATCTCGCTCACCCGAACTCGCCTTATGTCGACTCTGACCCCGCCGAAGAGCTTGCCCGCAGCTAGCATCGCTTTTTTTACTTTTTCCGCCGAAGCTCCCGCGTCCACGAGCGAAGCCGTAAGCATGTCGCCTGAGACACCCGAGATGCTGCAGTCTACAAAGGCGAGTTTCATGAGAGCACCTACCAGAGTCTACTTTTACCAATATTAGGTTCACCATGCATTTGTCAATCTCATCACATTTCCACTATCCCTCAAACTCGATTAGCATCTTTGCGCTTTCGGTTTTTCAGTCCGTTGATTTTGAAGAGTAAAACAAGTCTGGGCATTGTTATAAATATAACAAAAGGTTTATATAGCGGATTGTTATAAATATAACAAGTGATACACATGCGGAAAATCTTACTAATCTGGGACGTAAAATCACGAGGCTCACCCGCGACGCTGTTCTACCGGGCGCTCAGCGGCTATGACTACCCGACGAAAACTGGACGGAACCACTCGCCCGGGGTTCTCGACGAGTTGCCGGATGATGTCTGGGAGTTCATAAATCGTAGCGTCCTGCTAATCGAGGAGGAATACGCGAAAATGGTTGAAAAAATTTTTAAGGAGTTCAACGAACATTTGAGATGGCATAGGTTTGAGGTCGAGATTTGAGGGGTGACGAGATGGCTGAGAAAGAGCTCAAGCTAGTAGTAGCTGAAAATCGCCATCACGCGTACGTAAACCGAGGCATGGCGCTCATCGACGAGGGAGTGATGAAGAAAGCCGGCCTCAAACAGGGAGATATAATTGAGATCGTTGGTCCTCGCTCGACCGGCGCGATCGTGATGAGGGGCCTCCCAGAGGACAGGGGGCTCGAGATCGTCCGTATCGACGGCCTCATCCGCCGCAATGCTGGAACTTCGATAGGCGAGAAGGTCATCGTTCGAAAGGCAGCCGTGAAAGAAGCTAAAAGCATCGCCATCGCCCCCACCGACCCGCGCATCAGGTTCATGGCATCGGGAGAAGTAGTTCGAAGAAACCTACTCGGCAGAGCTTTGGTGAAAGGAGATCTGATCGCCCCTACGCCGCCGGGGGAACCTGTGCGTATGGGTGCGGACTCCCTCTTCGCGCAATTCTTTGGGGACATGTTCGGTGAGATGGCAATGCCTTTCGGATTAGGCGAGGTGAAGTTCGTCGTGACGAATACTTCTCCCACGGGCATCGTGCTCGTGACCGAAATGACGGACGTCGAGGTTCTCCCACAGGCAGTAGAGGTGAAGGAGCTGAAAGTACCAGCAGTCACCTACGAAGACATCGGTGGACTAAAGGAGGAACTCCAACGCGTCCGTGAGATGATCGAGCTCCCACTGAGGCATCCTGAGGTCTTTGATCGCTTAGGGATAGAGCCCCCGAAAGGTGTGCTGCTTCATGGCCCCCCCGGCACTGGCAAGACTTTAATCGCTAAGGCGGTTGCAAACGAGTCTGGGGCGAATTTTACTTCGATCGCTGGCCCTGAGGTGATGAGTAAATGGTACGGAGAATCAGAGGCCCGTCTAAGGGAAATATTTGAGCAGGCGGAGAAGAACGCCCCCTCTATTGTTTTCATCGACGAACTCGACGCGATTGCCCCCAAGCGGGAAGAGGTAACCGGCGAGGTAGAGCGACGAGTGGTGGCGACACTCTGCACCGCGCTCGACGGGCTGAAGGCCCGAGGGAAGGTGATCGTCATCGGAGCAACTAATAGAGTTAACGCATTAGACCCAGCGATCCGTCGACCAGGGAGATTTGACCGCGAGATAGAAATAGGCGTCCCCGATCGTGACGGGCGCAAGGAAATCCTGCAGATCCACACACGGGGAATGCCTCTCGCGAAGGATGTGGATCTTGATCACTACACGAACATCACCCACGGTTTCGTCGGCGCAGACCTCGAGGCTCTAGCCAAGGAGGCTGCGATGAGCGCTTTGAGGCGCATCCTTCCCGAAATCAAACTCGAGGAAAAAGTGATTCCTCCCGAGGTGCTCGAGAAGTTGCAGGTGATGAAGGAGGACTTCGATAACGCGCTGAAGATGGTCGAACCCTCGGCTATGCGGGAAGTGCTCATTGAAATTCCCAACGTGCATTGGGAAGACGTGGGCGGGCTCGAGCGAGCGAAGCGGGATTTGGTCGAAGCTATAGAGTGGCCGCTTGAGCACCCCGATTCCTTCAAACGCGTCGGGATCGAGCCTCCCCATGGCATCCTGCTCTACGGCCCCCCCGGCACGGGCAAGACCCTCTTGGCACGCGCAGTCGCGACCGAGAGCGAAGCGAACTTCATCTCGATCAAAGGGCCAGAGTTGTTGTCAAAATGGGTGGGAGAGTCGGAGCGAGGAGTGCGAGAGACCTTCCGCAAGGCAAAGATGGCCGCCCCCGCGATAATCTTCTTCGACGAGATCGATGCACTCGTTCCTCGACGGGGGTCAGGGTTCGGGGACGCCCATGTCACCGAGCGAGTGATAAGTCAACTGCTCACCGAGCTAGACGGGTTAGAAAAACTTGAAAACGTTGTAGTGATCGGTGCAACGAATCGTCCAGACCTAGTAGACCCAGCGCTG
>CAZWMM010000118.1:0-3167 GCA_964634985.1 Hadarchaeota archaeon (SeqCode) | reverse complement strand
CGGAAGCCAAGTATACAACGAGGGGGGCGACGTTTTCAGGAGCCAAAACATCAAACCCGAATTTTTTCTCCATATCTTCGGGCTTCCCCATGAGTGGAGCCAGCGAGGGCGTGGCATCCGTGGTTAACCTGGTTCTCGCCAGCGGAACCACAACGTTGCTCGTTACATCATACTTCGCCATCTCTTTTGCTGCGATGAGGGTAAAAGCCGTGATCCCTGCTTTGGCCGCTCCGTAATTGCTTTGACCTGGATTGTAGAGGAGCCCTGCATCCGAAACCGTGTTTATGAGCCTCCCCCCAACTGGTTTTCCCGCTTTATGCTGTTCCCTCCAGTAAGCGCAAGCATGTCGGGTGCAGTTGAAAGTCCCTTTAAGGTGGACGCCCAGTACAGCATCCCATTCATCCTCTCCCATGTTGAACAGCATCCTGTCCCTCAGGATCCCCGCGTTGTTGACCAAAATTTCCAGCTTGCCGAAGTTGTCTAAGGTCGTGTTAATTATCTTTTTCGCAGCTTGAAAATCGGTGACGCTATCGTAGTTGGGTACAGCTTCTCCGCCGAACTCTCTAATCTCTTTTACAACATCATCCGCGGGGCCGTGGTGTTCGCCTTTTCCATCGAAACCTCCTCCGACATCGTTAACTACGACTTTTGCGCCTTCTTTGGCCAGAAGCAAAGCTTCTCCTTTGCCAATCCCTCTCCCAGCCCCCGTAACAATAGCCACTTTGCCTTCTAACATTCCCATTCGACGCACCTTAAACTCAAATCATTTATCACTAATCATGATTTAGTTACTTAATAAGTTAAGTTAGAAATAGTGTTGCTAAGACTATTGTTACCTTCTTCATACACGCCAACAATAAGCTCATACAGAAATTATTTAAGAATTCGATCATGATAAGTAATCGACGTGCGGGGCGCCTTGCGTAAGCAAGTGTCTCCCCGTGCGAATGGCCTAGCGTTTTCGCTAGGCGTTTTACTTAATCAACTTCAATTTGAGGAGAAATTTTTCATCCTCCAGAGTCAATTTTTTCACGCTTGTAGCGAGAAACGGTTTGGTTGAAAATTTGTGAGATGGGTGTTTCTTTCCAAGCCTACCAATCATGATTGACTCCATTAATTTTCAATCTGCTCGCAATCATGGCGGTGATTCTGCGCCCATGGCTAGGGTACTCGTTATCTACGATGACCATGTCCCCACTCCTATAAAGTTCCTTGATGACTAGGTAGGCACCAATAGCAAACAAGCGGATTATCAGATTCTTAGAACTCTTAAATTTATCCTTGTGTTTCCAAAGGAGTCTTCTCTTGAGATTCTTGTCAATGATCAGACAGAAGCTTTCATCACCCTTAACTGCGGCTATGCTTGTGTCACAGTTAGTTTGTTCTATCTTGCAGCTCTGGTTGACGTAAATTTCCACTTCTCCCGTCTAGCTTTTGGGTGGGGGTAGTTTATAAGCGGAAATTCTTGGTTTAACCATCACGTGGGAAAAATTAGATACATACGTCTAAATTAAAAATATGGTGTTACCATGCTGGCTTTGGAAAATATTCGAATTTTGGATCTAACTTGGCTCCTACCTTACACGACTTTACTCGCAGATCTGGGGGCTGAGGTGATCAAGGTTGAGGAGCCCACTCGAGGTGACTACTCGAGATGGGTTCCGCCTTTCATCGGGGATCAAGGATCTTATTTCATGCTCGTTCATCGAAATAAGAAAAGCGTGACCTTGAACTTGAAATCCGAGAAAGGCAGAGAAATCTTCTACAAACTGGTAGAGAAATCCGATGCCGTGATAGAAAGTTTTAGGCCAGGGGTCACGAAACGACTTGGGGTTGATTACGAGTCGATCAAAAAAATCAATCCAAAGATCATTTATTGCTCAGTTTCAGGCTACGGCCAGAATGGGCCCTATCGAGATTTTCCTGGGCACGATATCAACTACATAGCAATCGGAGGGATACTGGGCCTTACCAGGCCTCCCAATGGACCCCCCGTTATACCCGGCTCACAGATAGCAGATCTCGGGGGAGGGTGCTCGCTCGCAACGATCGCGATTCTCGCTGCCCTGCTTGCCCGCGAGAAAACTGGAAGAGGACAATACATCGACGTATCTATGACGGATGGGGTTGTTTCGTGGTTAACCATACCCGCATCTTTCCATTTCGCCGGAGTGCCCGTGGGGAGGGGCGAACTACCCGTGTTGGGAGAGTTTCCATGTTACAGCGTATACGAGTGCGGGGATGGAAAATACATCTCGGTTGGATGCTTAGAGGAGCGCTTTTGGGTTAACCTCTGCAACTCGTTGGGGAAGGGAGAGTACGCGGGGCATCAGTGGGCTATGGGGGAAAAGCGGGATGAGATTCTTTCCACGCTCAAGAGCATTTTTCGAACGAAAGCAAGAGATGAGTGGTTCAAAATCCTGACTAAAGCTGATGTTTGCGCAGCACCTGTTCACTCGCTCGATGAGGTTTTCAAAGATCCTCAAGTGTTGCAAAGAAAAATGGTGGCAGAGATCGAGCATCCAGCCGCGGGCAGGATCAAGCAGTTAGGAATACCCATAAAATTTTCCGAAACTCCTGGGGAAATAAGAACTCCTGCGCCCCTCCTCGGCCAACACACGGATGAACTTTTGCTCCGGCTCGGGTACGCGGAGAAAGAAATAGAAGAGATGAGGAGATCAGGAGTAATCTAGTTCGAGTTGTCCTGAGTTTTTTCTTACTTTTTCCAGAATGCTATAATCGGCAGATGTTACACTCTCGCCGGATCAATCACTGAAATCTTTATGAACGGTGCCCGAAAATTATTCGGGGCGATGAAGAGAAGAGGGTTATGCGATCTCAGATGAGCTAAACCTCCAGCTGAGCCTCCTACTTTTTAAGCTTTACCTCTAGTTCCATCAGGTCCTGAGCTACGATGGTGTTTGGAAAAACCTTTCTTGCTTGTTCGAGTAGCACTTTATCGATGGTGTACCTCGGGCTCACGTGAAGGAGCACGAGTTGTTTCACTTTTGCCCGCTTCGCAACCTCTGCAGCATCGCTGGGGGTCGAGTGGGCACTCTCCGCAGCTTTTTCCGCGAGCTCATCGTCTAGAGTGCAATCGTGGATGAGTACATCGGCTCCACGCGAGATTTCGACCACGTGATCGCAGGGGCGGGTGTCCCCGGTGT
>CAZWMM010000117.1:0-3187 GCA_964634985.1 Hadarchaeota archaeon (SeqCode) | reverse complement strand
AAAAGATGAGTTGGGGGGGATCTGCCTCAATAAAGGATGCATACCCACGAAGGCACTGCTAGCTAGTTCGGAGCTATTTCATACTGTTTTACACAGGACTAAGGAACACGGTATCAGTGTGGACAAAGCATCCATGAATTTCAAAGCAGCTCTGGGGAGGAAGGACAGGATCGTTAAAATCTTGGTCAAAGGCGTCGAAAGCCTGCTGAAAAGCAACACCGTAGAGATGATAAGGGGTGTGGGAACCTTGGCGGGGCATGGAGAAATCTACGTCACCAGGAAAGATGGGAGCAGAATTAGGGTAAAGGCTAAAAAAATAATAATAGCCACTGGAACACGTCCTCCGGATTTGAAGGCATTGAGCTTAGGTCAAAAAGAAGTGATCACCACCGACGATGCATTGGAGCTGGCTGACCTCCCCAGGAGTATGTTGGTTGTAGGGGGCGGTCCAGCTGGCGTTGAGCTTGCAACCATCTACTCCAATATGGGAGTAGACGTGACCGTAACGGAAATGCTCCCACAACTTTTGCCCGTGGAGGATGAAGAGATAGCCACCCAGCTCAGGAGCTTCATGGGAAAAAGACGTATAAAAGTTCTCACGGGTGCCAAGTTCAAGGGCATGGTTCGGAAGAATGGGGTCAAGAAGGCTGTGGTCGTCATGAAGAATGGAAACGTAGAAGTTGAAGCAGAAAAAGTCGTGATCGCCTTCGGACGCGTCCTGAACAGCGACAACATAGGCTTAGAGAAAATTGGCGCAAAGGTTGAAAAAGGCCTAATAAAGGTCGATAGGAAGATGCAGAGCTCAGCACCCAATGTGTATGCCATAGGAGACGTGATCGGGGGGTTATATGCCCACGTAGCTTCCGAGGAGGGTGTTGTAGCTGCAGAGAATGCCCTAGGAAGAAATTCTCTGATGGATTACAAAGTCGTCCCCCGATGTATTTTCACGACTCCGGAGGTGGGGGCTGTAGGTATGACAGAGAAAGAGGCGAAGAAAGCAGGACATAATGTTAAAATCGGGAGGTTCCCCCTCGCCGCGAGCGGAAGGGCCCGAACCATAGGTGAAACCGAAGGAATGGTTAAGATGGTTGCAGAGGGGGCAACGGGAGAAATTCTGGGCGTACACATAATAGGCTTCCAAGCGACGGAATTGATCGCAGAGGCAGCGTTAGCGATTAAACTCGGGTGCACGGTAGACGATATAATAGAAACTATCCACGCCCACCCAACCGTGGCGGAAGCCCTTCGGGAGGCAGCCCTAGACGTTAGAGGAGAATCCCTCCATTATCCTAAACGCTTATAAAGGCAAATTGCTTTCGACTGATGGGTTAAAAATGTATAGGATAGTTGCAAAAAAAGATTTAGCACCCACTATTAAACAATTTGAAATTTTGGCTCCATTGATTGCTAAAAAAGCCAGGCCAGGCCAGTTCGTAGTTGTAAGGATGGAAGAAAAGGGGGAGAGGATACCTCTGACGATCGTAGATCGGTCGCCAGATAGGGGGACTGTAACGGTAGTAGTTCTAGAAGCCGGTAAGACGACTAAACAGTTGAACTCTCTGAATAAGGGCGATCATTTACTGAATTTTATAGGTCCTCTCGGGAATTCAGCGGAGATCAAGAAACATGGAACTATTGTTTGTATCGGTGGGGGGGTTGGGATAGCTTGCATCTACCCCGAGGCCCGGGCGTTAAAAGAGGTCGGGAATAAAATCATATCTATAATCGGGGCAAGGACTCGGGAGCTGCTGATCTTTGAAAAAGAGATAGAAGAGACCAGCGACGAATTCTACATTACCACGGATGATGGATCTAAAGGGCACCATGGTTTTGTGAGTGATATATTACGAAAGCTGATCGATGAACGAAGACGCATTGATTTGGTGATCGCCGTCGGTCCAGTAATAATGATGAAGGTGATAGCCGATTTAACAAGACCACACCACATAAGAACGATCGTCAGTCTGAATCCAATCATGGTGGATGGCACTGGGATGTGCGGTTCCTGTAGGGTGGAGGTTGGCGGTGAAACCAAGTTCGCATGCGTAGATGGGCCGGAGTTCGATGCTCACTTGGTCGATTTCGATCTCCTCATGGCTAGAAACAAAAGATACCTGCGAGAGGAAGGACTAGCGTTGAGGAAATATGAGGGAGATAGATGCCGAAGGAAAAAGTGAAGAAAGAGAAGCATCCGATGCCAGAGCAAGACCCTAGGGAGAGAATAAGGAACTTCAAAGAAGTCCCCTTGGGTTATAGCGCAGAAGTAGCGATTGCAGAGGCAAAGAGATGCTTGGAGTGCAAACCAAAAGAAGGGCAAAAAATATGCGTGGATGGATGCCCGGTCGAAGTAGACATATCTGGCTTCATCAAATGCATCAAGGAAGGGAGATTCGACGACGCTGTTAGAATAGTGAAAGAGAAGAACAGCCTGCCCGCGATTTGTGGTAGGGTATGTCCTTATGAAAGGCAATGTGAAGGCGTGTGTACACTGGGTAAGAAATTCGAGCCCGTCGCGATTGGAAGGCTTGAGAGATTCGTTTCCGATTATGAACGTGAAAAAAGATTTGAAATCCCGAAGAGGTCTGAATCCAAGGTGAAGAAAGTAGCCGTCGTGGGGTCTGGGCCAGCTGGACTTACAGCTGCAGCTGATCTAGCTAAGCTTGACTATGAGGTCACAATATTCGAGGCTCTCCATGAACCTGGGGGGGTGCTGATGTACGGTATCCCTGAATTTAGGCTCCCGAAAAAAATCGTTAGAGCAGAGGTTGATTATGTTAGAGCATTAGGTGTAACTATCAAGACAGACGTAGTTGTGGGGAAGACGCTTAGCGTTGATGAGCTGCTCGAAGAATTTGATGCGGTTTTTATCGGAACCGGTGCTGGTCTACCGGACTTCATGAATATACCAGGAGAAAATTTGAACGGGATTTATTCAGCGAACGAATTCTTAACGAGGATAAACCTCATGAGGGCCTACGAGTTTCCCGAATATGATACCCCGCTCTGGATCGGGAAAAAGGTAGCAACAATCGGTGCCGGGAACGTATCTATGGATTGTGCGAGGAATGCGCTGAGGTTGGGGGCGGAGGAGTCTTGGATAATATACCGAAGATCGGAAGCTGAAATGCCAGCTCGAAAAGAGGAGATAGAACACGCTAAAGAAGAAGGGGTAAAATTCAAGTTGCTC
>CAZWMM010000116.1:0-3211 GCA_964634985.1 Hadarchaeota archaeon (SeqCode) | reverse complement strand
GTGCGCCGCCGAAGTCGGCAAGCTCGACTATCAACTGCATGCGATTGGAAGCCCCGTCGAGTTGCTCGAGGGATATCGCTACGCGGAACTCGTCGATCTCGTCATGTCCGCGAAGAAATACCTGCCACTCGATCGCCCCACGCATCTTTTCGGGGCTGGGCATCCCATGATGTTCGCCCTCGCCGTGGCTATGGGGTGTGACCTCTTCGACTCAGCTGCGTACGTGCTTTATGCCCGTGACGGGCGTTACATAACCTCGGAGGGGACCCTTCACCTCGAGGAGTTGTCCTACCTACCATGTGAGTGCCCTATTTGTGCGGATCATTCACTGGATGAGCTCAGGCGCGTTTCGCAGGACGAACGGGTCAAGCTCTTGGCTAGGCACAACCTTCATGTTACCTTTGGTGAATTGCGGCGCATTCGCCAAGCAATCGTGGAGGGGAGTCTGGGGGAGCACGTTGAGCTACGGTGTCGTGCCCATCCACGGCTACTCGAGGGGCTTCGGAGGTGGGGGAGGTATCGGGATTTCCTCGAGAGGTTTGATCCTGTAACCAAGCCCTCTGCATTCTGCTACCTCGGTGAGGAGTCAGTGAATCGTCCAGAGGTCGCGCGTTACAGGAGTAGACTTAAGGAACGATATGAGCCGCCCCAGCTGCCCATCTTGGCGCTTTTACCCGCTTTTGGGGAAGAGGGGCCGAAGCTCGAAGAACCCGAGCGAACCCACCTCGTGAAACTCATTCCTCCCTTCGGTGCGGTTCCCGAGGAACTCGATGAGATCTACCCGCTCAGACAGTTTCAGGTGCCTCAAGAGCTCGACACAAAGCAGGTCCGAGCAGTCCTCGAAGCTCTTTCCCACTATCTGAAGCGATACGGCGGGCGTTACGAGGAAGTTTTGTTATTTAACGACGAGCGCAGATGGGGAAACGCGCTCGTTGATGCATGCAACCAAGTCAAAGGAAAGTTAAAGATAGTCCAACTTTGACGCGAAAATTAAACCCAAAAGGATAAATAGTCGAAGCCAACAAATCATTCAAAGCTGGGCTGGGGGGAAGAGGCTTGGACAGCGTTGATATGAGACTTTTGAGGATGTTGAGCGACGATGCACGCGTTCCGCTGCGCAAGATGGGACGTGAGGTCGGCTTGAGTACTTCAGGCGTCAGGCGAAGAGTCAAGCTCTTCGAGCGCTCGGGCCTGATAAAAAAATACTCCCCGTTGATCGATCCACGAAAATTTGGCTATGGGGTGGTGGCGTTCATCAGCATCGACAACGATTCGAGAAGCGCGCGAGAGCTCATTCGCTCTCTCTCACGTTGCCACCAAGTATGCGAGCTCCACCGGACGACTGGTGGTCATGGGTTGATGCTAAAGGTGCGCGCGCAGGACCTAGATAGCCTGAACAAGTTCGTTGCCGACCGTGTCCAATCGTTCGACTCGGTCAGTCGCATTAGGACGACTGTGGTGATGGAAACCCATAAGGAGACCCTTCTTAACCTTTAGGTGCTGGGATGCGGGAAGCCGAGGCCAAGCTCGTTCGAGAGACATTTTCTTCGGTCATGCCATATTTGGTTTACTCACGGGAGTTCCGAGATTTGATGGAAAAGGTGCTCGGCGAAAGCCCGAGCGTCGAAGCCTTCGTCGATAAATTCAGGCAGATGATCTCGGGGGAGGCGGACACTACGCGCAGGACAGATGGCCAGATTTTCGTAAACGAGCTGCGCCGCCGCATCCCAAAGTGATCTTGTGATCGGTTTGGGCTGGGGACATGAGGATTGAAAGCGATGGCGCGCGTTGAGGTCAAGCAATCCGGGCCCATCAACGTTGCCGAGTTCGACTGTTATGAGTGCGAGCACGGTGGGCTGAGTACGCTACTTGATTCGCGATGTCGTTCATGCGTGCTCGGGGAACTGGCCGTGACGGATGAGGTTGATCGGGTTGTGCTCAAGAGGGCGTATTATCATATTTACCCATCGCGCGAGCTCTCGAGGCTCGCAAAAGCATTCGCGATGGTGGAGCAACAATTGGCTGATCTCCCAAGGGACCGACGGGAAGCTGCCCGAGAGGCGCTTGGGCATCTCCGCGCAAATCCTCATGACATGAAAATTCTCGATGAGCTCGGAATGGAGGAGATGGGAAGGATTAGGGCCCACCTAAAAGCCACCATCAGACCGCTGGGTTTGACGCATGATAATTACGATCGTGTGTTTGCCGCGTGCGTAAAACCATTCTTCATTGCAGGCATTTGGCGTCGCTCGAATTACTCGCTGAGGCTGAAGATTGCCTACGAATTGGTGGGAGAGAGAGGGAAGGTGAGGATATACGAGCAGATCGGGAGCCCGATGCTGTTCTACGAGCTTGACCTCCCAGAGTTCAGGCTTTCCCCACACGAGATCGAGCTGCTTTACGAAGCCTTTCGCTTGGAGATTCGGGGGGCACCGGAGCAAGCCCGTTTCGCCCACGCGGATCGCAGGCGTGCCTTCTCCGAGGATCTCTATTACGGGCTGATGAACATGCTCGCAGCTGGCGAGTTTTCGGTGGGAGAATTGAGGAAGCTTGCTAGATATATAGCCAACTGGCTGAGCTACAACGTGCTGGAGCCGCTGGCGCGCGACGACAGCCTGACCGACATCCATGTCACAGCCCCCCCAGAGCATCAACCTATCACCGTGGAGCACGAGCTCTGGGGAAGACTTGACACCGGGATCTACCTCTCGACACCAGACCTCCTCGGGTTTGCCGAGTCGGCGGCGAGCCGGGAGGGGAAGCCTTTTGATGAGCCCCACCCACAGCTGGACGCTGAGATTCCCGAGCTCGGCCTGCGCCTGTTTCTTAGCCGCTACCCAGCGATTTACGCGCGCAGCGTCGAGATGGCCGTGCGGAAGCGTCGGTCAAAACCTTGGACCCAACCGCTCTTCCTCGAGCGGGGTACCCTTACACCGCTCGCGAGCTCCTTTTTGAGCAATACCCTCAGGATAGGGGCAAGCGCATCGATTACGGGCGGCGTGTCCACGGCAAAAACTTCCCAAGTGGAGACCTATGTGCCAGAAATAGGGAAGGAGAGCCGCATCATCGCATTCCAAGACACCGAGGAGCTCCATACAGATGATTTCGCAAGGAATGGTTACAGGATAACAAACGTTCGCGTCAAGGATCCGGCGCAGCTACAAACGCAGGTTGAGGCATTCCTGCGAGGGGGTGCTGCGTACTGGCTCAT
>CAZWMM010000115.1:0-3212 GCA_964634985.1 Hadarchaeota archaeon (SeqCode) | reverse complement strand
AGGGAATCTCAGCTGCTGAGAGGGCTCTGGATGAAGGGTATCTGAAGTTGTGTAAATGGCTCGAGTTCACACATTTTTTCAGCATAGCTCCAGTGATTTCATTCATTTCCCTGAAGGAAAACGAGATGAAGAACCTCCGCGCAATAATCAGGCTCAAAGCTGATGGGGTTGAACCCCAGCGAATCAAAGAGCTGATTGTGAAGGTGCCAAAAATTGAGCTATGAAGTTGCAGTTATAGGAGACCAAGATACAACAACGGGATTTGCTTTGTCAGGCGTGACCCATGCGCATGTCCATACTTCAAAAGATGAAACCCTAGCGAAGCTGAGTGAATTCCTGAAAAGCGAGAGGATAAGTCTCGTGTTGATAACCCATCGCATCGCGGAGGAGTTAGGATTCGAGTTTAACCAAATGATCAGAGCAAAACGATTGCTCCCGTTGGTGCTAAGGATTCCAGATAAAACGGGCTATGTGCCCAAGGTTGATGAGCTGCAAGAGATAATCAGACGTGCTGTGGGGGCTGAGATCGTGCTCCGGAAGGGGGAGGAGTGATGGCAGCGCCAATGCTCGCGGTTTCACCAACACGGATGGAGCTACTGAAACTCAGGCGGAGGGTGGCTCTAGCCCAGAAGGGCCACGATTTGCTCAGGGAGAAAATGGATGCCCTGATAATGGAGTTCTTCGGGGTGTTGGGGAAAATTCACGAAGCTAGGGAAAAAGCTTTCGATCAGCTCTCGAAGGCCTATCGGTCTCTATCGGTATGTTTTGCAAGCATGGGAACTCTTGAGACAAGACAGGCTTCCCGCGAGGCGAGGCGCAGTCTCGGCGTGGAGGTCTCGACCCGTTACATCATGGGCATCTCGGTGCCCGTGGTCGAAGCTAAGGAAGTCGAGCGCAATGCTCTGGCGAGGGGATACGACTTACACATGACCTCCTCTTTGCTCGATGATGCTTCGCACGAGTTCGAGCTAGCGCTCAAGCTCCTGATCGGTGTGGCTGGGATTGAGGGATCTGCTCGCGCAATAGCGAGGGAGCTCGAGAAAACCAAGCGGAGGGTGAACGCGCTCGAGTACATCTTGATCCCGAGGTTAAGGGGGACTCTCAAGTTCATCTTGATGAGACTCGACGAGATGGAGCGGGAGAATTTCGCTCGCCTGAAGCGGATAAAAGCCATGCTGGAGAAACGCGAGTGAGCGAAGATCGTCTCATAAAATTCGAGCTTGCGAGGCTCAACGCGCATTTGCCCGAAAGGAGGATATCGCTGAAGGAAGCACTCTCATCCCCTAAGCCGGGAGTAGTATCGCGTAATGGGAGCACCCACACGTTCAAGCGCGAGGAACTGGAGTTTTTAGCGGAGATCTTGCCCGAGGCTAATTGGGGTGAACTCCAGCTGCCTATTTTGATTTCGATAGATCCAAAGCTGGGCAGAGGAGCAGCGAGGATAAGCGGCGAGGCCGAAGCGGAGGTAGCAGGCCAAATTCTCGGAAAGAAAAGCACCGCTATGGAGCTGTTGATTTATCGCCCGGAGGTGGCGAACTTGCGGAGGAAGCTCCCCACGACGACTCAGTACCTCTTTATGGGCTGATCGAATGGAGACCCGTAGGAGAGTTGTGCTCCTAGCGCTCTTCTATCCACTCACCATCGCGACGATCGCAGCGGGGTTTCTAGCTTTCATAATGCTCGTGTTAAAACTCGATCTCCTATTGATTTCCACTGTGGTTTTGTGGTTCTACTTCGTGTGTACTGCATCGATTTATCTGATCTCCGAGAAGGCGCTCAAGGCATTAAAAATGCGAAGACTTTTCTCGGGTTTCATCACCACAATGGGGATATTCGCGATTTTGTCTGCGGCCATTCTCATCTTGAGGCAGTTGAGCCATCCATAACTCTTTTCAAGATTTTTGAGCACTTCTCACTACTATCGCGCTGACGATTCGGGCATAGGCTGGTCGGGTCACGAGCACCGCGATGAGCAATCCCGTCATCGTGATCAATTAGGCGTTATCGCTGCGCTGCCTTAACCTGCGTTTTTTCGGCTTTGGTGGTCTCTCGGGATATGATAGCGTTAACGATCTTACCATAAGCAGGCCGCGTCACGAGTACCGCAGCGATGACACCTATGCTCATAACTATGGCGAAGCCCTTCATCGCTCCATATCCGACGAAAAATAGTGCAACCATCGCAGCTATGGTCGTCGCAGCAGCGGCAAATATGACAGCAAAGGCTTTCCCTACTCTTCCAGCAAGACTTATCGACCGAGGCCCAGCTTTGGGCAGCCCCCTTTGGAGTATCTCATCTGTTATGATCAGTTGGTGCTCGACTCCCGTGCCAATAACAGCAAGTATGGCGCCTATCTCAGGTAGCCCTATCGTCTGGCGGAGGAGCCCGCTCGCAAGCCCGAGGGTTATTAGCACCTCGCTGCCCATCGTCAGCATTATCGCCCCGACTATTATTGGTCGCCTGTAGCGCAGGTAGACTAGTGCCCCGACGGCGATGACTGCAGCAATTGCAGCTTTCATTATCTCAAATGCGAATTCTGAGCCAAGACGTGGCGGGATTGAACTTTCGCCTTCGAATGATACATTTACCGGTAAGCGCTGAGATAGGACCCTTCGTAAAGTTTCAGCTTCTTTATAGGCTTCCTCGATTGATTCTCTGGTGATTGTGATAACTGGTCTTGTCTCTGCTTTACCTGCTATGCCTTCACTTATTTTCAGAGCAGATATCCAACCACACGCACGCATGATCCACTCAGTATCAGATTCGCCACTTTCTCGTTGACGAAACTCAACTTTATTTTCGGTGAAAATAGATTTCACATCAGCAACAACATTTTCAGAGAAATCGTTGACGGAGCCAAGCAATATTGCGCGTGTCCGATAAGTTTGGAGGGTCCGCAATGTTTCGCGCACGTTTTCAGACAAGCCGTTTCGAGATATAGGAACGGAGATAACAAATAGGTCGTAGTAACCGGCCGGTTCGGGATAATCTATACGAATCATTTTTTTAGCATCGTCATACGTGAATCCCAGCATCTGCTCATCGAAAAGCAATACTGCGTCCGCCGGGCGATCGAGATAAAGAACTATAGGATAGTCAGCTTTTCCACTTGAGGCGCGCGCAAAACTTTCCGCACCTTCCTGTGAAATAAGAAGACGGAGCTCACACGTGTTACTTTGTTCTAGAGATGATGCCGGTGCGCCAACGTCTA
>CAZWMM010000114.1:0-3269 GCA_964634985.1 Hadarchaeota archaeon (SeqCode) | reverse complement strand
AGGAGGGGGAGGCCAAACATCAGCTCGGAGATTCGGAATCGGTTGCGGTGATCGTCGAGGATGGTGATTACCCCGTTGTAAAAAGAATTCGGAGAGAGTTGCCTATGTTGAAGAAAGTGATCGTCGTAGGGGAGAAAGAGTACCCGGAAACCCATCTTTTCCATGAGCTGATCGACAAGCACCCCCCCAACCCACCAAAAGTGGAGATCGATTCGATGGAGGACCTAGCGGTTATCCAATACGCAGCTGGACCAACTGGCTATAGGGGTTGTATGCTTACTCATTACAATCTAGTGAGCAACGTCTTCCAAATTTTAAACACGCCCGGATTGGAACTCACTCAAAACGATATAACTTTGGCCCACCTCCCGTTCTACCACATTTATGGAATGACTAACTTGATCTGTTTACCCATCCGTGGGGGGATTAGAATAGTTATACAAAAGAGGTTCGATATGGGGGAATTTTTAGAACTCATCGAAGAATTCAAGGTTACAATAGTTTGCACGGTCATGCCTGTGCTCAATTTTCTGACGAGTTATCCAGAGCTCCTCGAGAAATACGACCTCTCATCGCTTCGTTATATCATCAATGGAGCCGTGTCCTTAGACCCGGGAGTTGCTAGGAGGTTCCAGGAATTGACTGGCATAGCCGTTACCCAAGGTTACGGTTTATCTGAGACATCGCCTGTTACCCATTTGTGTCCGCTGAGTCATTTAAAACTGGAGTCGGTTGGTCCCCCCCTCCCAGACACCCGTCAAAAGATCGTGGATCTCGAGGAAGGCACGAGGGAGCTCCCGATTGGAGAAGTCGGGGAGATCCTCGTCAAAGGTCCGCAAGTTATGAGGGGCTATTGGAAGAGACCTGAGGAGACAGCCGAAGTCCTGACGGAGGATGGATGGCTCCACACAGGCGATGTGGGTAAAATAGACGGGGATGGCTACCTCTACATCACCGACCGCAAGAAGGAGATAATCAAGTACATGGGATTCACGGTAGGGCCAGCGGAGCTCGAGGCTGTGCTGATGAAGCATCCGGCTGTGGCCGACTGTGCCGTAATAGGGAAGCCAGACCCAGTTAGCGTGGAGATCCCAAAGGCATTCGTGACGCTCAAAGGAGGGGCCAAAGCTACCGAGGATGATCTCATCAAATTTGTCAAGGATAAGGTTGCTGGATACAAGCAGATAAGGGAAGTCGAATTCGTTAAATCAATTCCGAGGAGCGCGGCTGGCAAGGTTCTGAGGAGGGAGTTCATCGAGCGAGAGCGAAAGCGAGCGGGTATAGAAATTTCATGAATATCTCGAAAGGATTTATGAGGCTTAAGTTTTGCATGAAGGAAAAATAATGTATTCGGCGATTCCGCCTCCTCGGTTGAAACCGGGGGCTTCCTCGCCGAGGGTTTTGTGAAGTGCTGTGCACGCTTTATAACTGGTCAAAGAGGACTTTTCAGTAGAAGCTTTTTTTCGTTTTAACCATTTCTTCCAAGAGTGGGCTCGGCTTGTAGAAAGCTCCATACTCCGCTTCGATCTCCTTCAATTTCGAAACCACTGCTTCGATACCCATGGAATCCGCCAATTCTAGAAAACCTATTGGCATGTTGAAGCCCAGCTTCAGTGCTTTGTCTATATCTTCTTTGGTGGCTACATCGTTCCTAAGCAACTCAGCTGCCATGTTAATTCCCACGTAGGCAGGGATTATCGGATCGAATTTCTCGGATTTCTCGATTGGTAGATCGAGCGGCACCCACTTTTTCTCGGGGTACGTGTAGAATCCCTTTCCCGTTTTCACTCCCAGTTCCCCTTTCTTGACCTTCTCCTCAAGGAGTGGGCAAGGTTCGAACCCGCGTTCTCTCTGGCCCATGAATTTTGCCACGTTGTATGTGATATCTAGGCCCGCGTAATCCACTAGTCCGAACATTCCCATTGGCATCGCTGCTCTGTGAATTGCTGCAGCATCTACTTCTTCGACAGTGTATTCTCCTTTGTAGACCATCCAATGAACGAGGTTAGACCCAGTAATCGTTATTCTGTTGGCTATGAAACCGGGAACGTCTTTCTTGCAGATAACGGTTTCCTTCCCGAGCTTATGCGCTGCTTCGAGGGTAGTGTTGACCGTTTCATCGCTCGTCTTATCACCCTTAACCACCTCGACCAACCGCATCAACTGCGGTGGGTTGAAGAAGTGCATTCCCACGACTTTTTCTGGTCGCTTGGTCGCAGCAGCGATCTCGGTTATCGGCAAAGCACTAGTGTTCGTGGCTAGGATTGTGTGCTTGGGCGTGTACCCATCGATTTCCTTAAACGTTTGCTGCTTGAGGTCTAGTTTTTCTGGGATCGCTTCTATCACGAAATCAGCACCCTCCGTGGCTTCCTTGAGAGAAACCAAAGGCTTGACCCGCTCTAAGGCTTTCTTACCATCTTCTTCGGTTATCTTTTGTTTTTGCGTGAGTTTTCCTATGCTCCATTTTATTTTTTCCATTCCGCTGTTGACAAACTCTTCTTTTACATCCCTCATGGTTACATCAAAACCAGCCATTGCTGCCACTTGAGCTATCCCATGGCCCATTGCTCCTGCACCGAGGACGGCGATTTTCTTGATTTCCATTTTTCATCCACCTCCAAATGTTGGGTTAAGATTTTTTCCATCGAATATAAATTTTTCCATTGGGTGCCGAAAGCATCGCGGCTCCAATAAACCTTAAGTAAACATGAAGTCAATATGTGAGAACGAGGCTAGTCTGAGGTAGTGTTACGTTTACAAAGAGAGATCGAAAGGGAGATTAAAAATGAGGCCAAAGGCTGTTTTAGCAGGGCTAACTGCCACCATCATACTACTTTTGATAGTTTCTGGAACAGTGGCAATTGCACCATCAAATCTGGGGATGCCAAACTGGATCTTCCTCGCGATATTTATTTTGATAGGGTTACTCCTGATTGCGCGCGCCGTTCTGCGTGCGCCTAAGATAAAGAATCTTATCATTTTATTTGGCGCCGCCGGGTCGGCAGGGCTTTCATTTTTCAATTTCATCCTTTTCCTATTAGCGTACAATTCTCCCACAAAGTCTTTTATCGTTCCAGTAAACGTTTATGGGGAAGCGGAGGTTGAATTGGTTTTATTGTTAATTGTAGTCATACTGATTGCGTACTCATCTTTACGGATATTCAAACATATTTATGCGGGCGGAAAAATATGAAAAGCCAGCGAAAGACAATGCTAAAAGCGCTAGCAGCGGAGTACTCAACCTGACAGTCAACGATGACGTTTCACCC
>CAZWMM010000113.1:0-3274 GCA_964634985.1 Hadarchaeota archaeon (SeqCode) | reverse complement strand
GTTCGGCGCGTTGCTGGAGACGAAGCCGATATTCAAAAACCGGGAGTACCTGCGCCCGAGCTACACACCAGAGGAACTGCTCCACAGGGATGAGCAGATCCATCAGCTCGCGCGGATACTCGTGGCACCCCTGAGGGGGGAGACTCCGTCGAACCTATTCATCTATGGAAAAACGGGCACGGGGAAGACAGCTAGTGTGAAGTACGTGGCGAAGGAGCTCGAGCGTGTTGCCTATCGTGCGCCGCACGGGGTGGAAGTTGTATATTTGAACTGTGAGGTGGTCAACACTCAGTACCGAATTCTCGCGACGCTCGCGAACTTGTTTTTAGACAAGATCAGGGGGCGATATGGGGCGAGTTACGTGGGCACGCTTGGTTTTCCAGAAGGTGTTCCGATGACTGGCTGGCCGACCGATGAAGTCTACCGATGTTTCTTCAAGGCGCTTGAGCACGAAAAACAGCTTGCGGTGATCGTACTCGATGAGATAGACAGGTTGGTGTTGAAGAGCGGCGATGAAGTGCTTTACAATTTGACCCGCATGAATTCGGACCTGAAGAACGCGAAGGTAAGCATCGTTGGCATTTCAAACGATCTGAATTTCATGGGTTATCTCGACCCCCGCGTCCGAAGCAGTCTTGGCGAGGAGGAACTCGTTTTTCCTCCCTATAACGCGCTCCATCTCAAAGACATCTTGGGGAGGAGGGCGGCGATGAGCTTCGTTGATGGTGTGGTCGGCGAGGGTGTGATTTCATTGTGTGCGGCCCACGCCGCTAGAGAGCACGGGGATGCGAGGAGGGCGTTGGACTTGCTCCGCGTCGCCGGCGAGCTTGCCGAGCGCGAAGGTGCGGAGATGGTCGCAGTCGATCACGTAAAGCAGGCGTTCGAGAAGATAGAGCAAGATAAAATGGCTGAGGTGGTTAGAACTTTGCCCACGCAATCAAAGCTCGTGCTCTATAGCGTGGTTCTCTTGGCCGAGAAGGGCTCGCATAAAATAATCACTGGCGATGTGTACAATGTCTATCGCGCGCTCTGTCGGCGCAGCGGCTTAGATGTGTTGACACAGCGCCGTGTCAGCGATCTGATTTCAGAGCTTGACATGCTTGGGATAATCAACGCACAGCTCATAAGCAAGGGCCGTTATGGGCGAACCAAGGAAATAACTTTGAACATCCCATCAATTCAGGCGAGGGCTGCGATCCAAGAAGATTATTCCATAGGCAGCATTGAGTTGCTCACCTTGCCGCGACAGCTAACGCTCGTGTAGGATTTTTATGGACGACGTTTCACTCGTCCGCAAGTTCATGGATGCCGATATGCAGCTCACGCAAGACGCGCTCGATGTTTTCCACAGGCAGGGGGACATAGAATCAGCGGCTGAGCGAGTATTTGCTAACCTCAAGAAAATGGAGAGAAGACCGTTTCTGATAACCGCGGACTTTGTTATGAAAATCTTGGAGAGAAGTGTTGAAACAGGTCCCCCACCCATCGCCCCCAAGATCCAGCCGAGTTTACCGGGAGTTCAAGAAGTTTTGAGAGAAAGTGAGGTTGCGCAGAAGTTGCACGAATTAGTTCACACCAAGTTTAAACCGGAGGCGGCGGAGTTCGAACCCCGTATCAGAGTATCTAGAGATATCACCGGGCGGAGCTACACGGAGGGCGACATAAAGGATTTCGTGAACTTATTCAGGGACCGATACGAACGCTTGAGCAGCATCCTCAAAAAGAGAGTGGATTTGCATGACGCTGTCCCGATAGGCAGCCTGAGAAGCATCGGGGAGGGATCTTCGGTGAAGGTGATAGGGATGGTCTCTGAGAAGCGGGAGACCAGGGGAGGGCATGTTGTTTTGGAGGTAGAGGACTTGAGCGGCAGGGCGTCGGCTTGGGTTTTCAAGGGACGTTCGGAGCTCATGCGGAAGGTGGCCGATGTGGTCGTGGACGAAGTCGTGGGGATAGTGGGGAGTGTGCGGGTTGGCGATCGTGCCCCCAGGTTATTTGTGAAGGAGATCGTATGGCCGGATTTGCCGACATCGCGCGAGCTTTGCCGCGCCGAGGATTCCGCATGCGTTGCTTTAATCTCTGACCTGCACGTTGGAAGCGAGATGTTCCTCGAGGACGTGTTCTTGAAGTTCGTGAAGTGGTTGCACGGAGAGATGGGGAATACTGAGGAGCAAGAGTTGGCTGGCAGGGTTAAGTATCTCGTGATAGCTGGCGACATAGTCGATGGGGTCGGAGTATACCCCCAACAGGAAGAAGAGCTCCTCATCGATGATGTCTTCAAGCAGTACGATGCTGCAGCTAAACTGTTGGCTCAGGTGCCGGAATACATTACCATCGTCATAGCCCCTGGAAATCACGATGCTGTGCGTCCCTCGGAGCCGCAGCCAGCGATCCCAAAGGATATCGCTGGGGGTCTTTACGATTTGAATTCGGTCATGGTTGGGAATCCCGCTTGGGTATCCATCAGCAGCGTCAAGTTTTTGATCTACCACGGGAGGAGCTTCGACGATCTGATAGCGACGATGCCAGGCCTGGACCGGCAGAAATCCACACCCCCCATGATCAAACTCCTCCAAAAGCGACACCTCGCCCCAGTTTATGGTGGGCGCACGGCGATATCGCCCGAGCAGCAAGACTACCTCGTGATAGATGAAATACCTGATGTCTTTCACTGCGGCCACATGCACGTCTATGGGTACGAGCGATATCGCAATGTGGAAGTGGTTAACTCCGGGACCTTTCAGGAGACGACGATCTACATGCGACGACTTGGAGTAACACCAACCCCCGGAAAAGTGCCGATCATCGACCTCCAAACACATCAAGCTAGGGTGATGCACTTTGCATGAACTCGAGGTGATTTGATGGTGGCCGCGAGCCGAGAGATGGAGGCTTACTTCGAGGGGCTCAAGCGAGAAGTCGACAGGGTTTACGAGATAGCTAAGAAAGCCCGCTCGTTGGGTCTAGATCCAGAGCTTGAGCCAGAGATCCCTCGTGCGGAGGATCTTGCCTCGAGGGTCGAGAAGCTCATTGGACCCCCTGGCGTTGCAGATGTAATCCGCGAACTAGAGAAGGAGATGCCTCGTGAGGAGCTAGCGCTCAAGGTAGCCGAGATGATCGTCGATGGGAGGTTCGGGGAACTTCAGGAGCAGCAGGCGGCGGAGCTGGCCGTTCGGGTGGCTCTTGCGATAATAACCGAAGGCATCGCCGCCGCTGCGCCGCTTGAGGGGATAACCCACGTCGAAATCAGGAAAAATTTCGATGGTTCACCTTACTT
>CAZWMM010000112.1:0-3349 GCA_964634985.1 Hadarchaeota archaeon (SeqCode) | reverse complement strand
CGATCGAAAACGCACCGGTTATGGAAAGCACTTTTATGACATCCGCATTGAACAGCGCCATTTCTATGGGGTCTAAAAATTCCCTCCTCGCCCCCAGCATGGAATCCGCTTGAACAAAGATGTATCCAAGGCCTTCTTTATCGAGATCTCCTGCTATCTTTGCGCCGGGTGCATCACCTATTACCACGACTGGCTTGCCCGACCGCGTAGCGATTTTCCTAGCTGCGAGGGGGCCGGGTAGCGTCGGGTTTGGCCCCACGATCACGATTAAGTCTGGATCGAATTCCAAGAGTTTTTCGGCAGCGTCCTTACAATCGCTCTCTTGCATCCTCGGACCGGAGGTTACCACCCTAAATTCTATGTCTTCCCGCTCTGCCCTCTCGTCAAGCATCAGGTCGAGCATCACCGATGTCCCGATATTGCCAACCTTAATTAAACCAAATCTAATTTTTTTCGTCATGTCAATTCTCCTCCTATATTGAACAACAGTAAACCTTTAATAATTTTACTAAATCTTAAAAACGAGCTGAGGTGGGGTTCCTGAAGTGTATTTTGAACACGGGCAGGACAAGCGATCAGGGTGTAGGATTAGAGATTGGCAAGACTTCCCAAGAATATTACGATAAAGTCGCTGTGGCGTTTCTGAGTGGAGAGGACATGAGGGAGCTTGGGCTCGAGGAAAATGCATCGGTAAAGGTGTCCACGAAGTTTGGCTCGGTCATCGTTAGGTGCATGAGAGGAGGGTTGGACCGGGGCAACGTTTTCATGCCTTTGGGTCCGTGGGCGAGCTTGGTCATTGGGGTAGATACGGAGGGAACGGGAATGCCAATGGCCAAGGGTATCGAAGCTGAAATTTCTAGGACAGAAGATGAGTTGACCACGCTCGACAAGACATTAGAGATATTAAGGGGGACCTAATGGAATTCTGCAAAAACATCGTGTGTCCGTTCTGTGGCTGTTTGTGCGATGATATAGAGGCTGTGATAGAGGACGGAAAGATAGTCGATGCAAAAAAAGCCTGCGCGATCTCGAAAAGCAAGTTTTTGAATCATGCTAAGGATAGGGCCAAACCTCAAATAAGGAAAAACGGTGGACTGGTTGAAGTATCCTTGGAAGAAGCTATGGATGAAGCAGCAAATATCCTGAAAAAAGCAGATTTCCCATTGGTGTACGGCCTAAGTTCAACCGAGACAGATGCTCAACGACTTGCGGTAGAACTCGCTGAATTGATCGGAGCATCCATAGATAACACGTCTTCCGTATGTCACGGGCCAACGATATTGGCTGCTCAAGATTGTGGGGCTGCGAAATGCACACTGGGGGAGGTCAAGAACAGGGCGGATTTGATAGTTTTCTGGGGGTGTAACCCAGCCGAAGCCCACATCAGGCACGCGACGCGATACTCGATAACCCCGAAGGGTCTCTTCACCGAAGGCGGAAAGAAAGGTCGAGAGATAGTGCATGTGGACGTGAGGGAAACTAAGACCTCGAAGATGGCCGATGTTTTTGTTAAAATTAAACCCGGTCAAGACTACGAGTTGCTTTCGGCATTCAGAGCAGCGGTCAGGGGATATGGGGTGGAGGATGTCGCAGGGGTGCCCTCTGAAACAATCAAGCAACTTGCTGAAAAGATGAAAAGTTGCAAATTTGGGGTAATATTTTTCGGATTGGGTCTTACGATGACGAGCGGGAGGCACATGAACATCGACGCGGCTCTCCGCCTGGTTAGAGATTTGAACGATCACACCAAGTTCATCATAATCCCGATGAGGGGCCACTATAACGTGTCTGGCGCCAATGATGTGATGACGTGGACCACCGGATATCCTTATGCGGTCAATTTCTCCAGAGGGTATCCAGTTTACAATCCGGGTGAATTTTCTGCGGTCGACATCTTGGCTCGCGGTGAATGCGATGCTGCGCTCGTAATAGCTTCCGATCCTGCCGCGCATTTTCCCATTAAAGCCGCTCAGCACTTGGCTAAAATTCCGACCATCGTTATAGATCCTAAAATCAGCATCACTTCTTTAATTGCAAAGGTGATTATACCCTCTGCCATTGCTGGAATAGAATGTGAAGGAACTGCGTATCGTATGGATGGCATTCCCTTGAGGCTCAGAAAAGTAATAGACTCGGATTTCCTACCAGACCGAGAAATTTTGGAAAAAATTATCCAGCGGGTGAGAGCATGAGTCTGGTCATAAAGAACGGAACGGTTCACGATCCTTTGAACGGGATAAACGGAGAGAAGAAGGACCTGTTCGTCCGAGACGGAAAGATAGTTGAAGAAGCCGAGGGGAAAGAAATAGATGCATCTGGGATGATCGTTCTCCCTGGGGGCGTGGAGATCCACACCCACATCGCCGGCTCCAAGGTTAATCTCGGGAGGCTATTCAGACCCGAAGATCATAGAAAGGATCCCGTCCCGAAGACGAAAGTTACGAGGAGTGGAGTCGGATACACGGTCCCCTCTACGTTTGTGACCGGGTATAGGTATGTGAAGCTGGGTTACACGACCCTGATGGAAGCCGCTGTTCCCCCCTTAGGCGCGAGGCATGCGCATGAAGAATTAAACGATATACCCATCGTGGACAAGGGGTGCTACACGCTCATGGGCAACAACTACTTCGTTTTGAAATACATCCAGGAAAGAGACTTCGAAAAACTCAAGAACTTCGTCGCCTGGCTTCTGAAGGCAACGAGGGGCTACGTCGTAAAGATAGTGAATCCTGGCGGGGTGGAGAATTGGAAGTGGGGCAGGAACGTGAAGAGCATCGATGACAGAGTCGATAATTACGAAGTGACACCCCGGGAGATACTCACGGGTCTAGCTAAAGTCAACGAAGAATTGAAGCTCCCCCACCCCATCCACGTTCACTGCAACAACCTTGGGGTACCCGGGAATTTCGAAACGACTGCAGAATCGATAGATGCGGTCAAGGATAGGATCCACCTCACCCACATTCAGTTCAATTCCTATGCGGGGGACAGCTGGGAGAATTTAGCATCCGGCGCAGCCGAGCTCGCGAAGCGCATAAATCAACGTGACAATGTGACTTGCGACATGGGGCAGCTCATATTCGACGATGCCACCACCATGACGGGTGATGGGCCATTCCAACACGGTCTTTACAAGCTCACCGGCAATAAGTGGTATAACTCGGATGTGGAGATGGAGGAGGGCGCTGGAGTAGTCCCGCACGTTTACAAGGCGAAGAGCCCGGTCAACGCCGTCCAATGGGCCATCGGGTTGGAGATGGCTCTTTTGGTTAAAGACCCCTGGAAGTTATTCATGACCACCGACCACCCGAACGGAGGTCCATTCTACCACTACCCAAAGGTCATCTCT
>CAZWMM010000111.1:0-3395 GCA_964634985.1 Hadarchaeota archaeon (SeqCode) | reverse complement strand
AAAAGTGAAGATAACTGCAGAAAAATTGCACTATAAAGTTGGATGGACCCCTTACGAGGGGATTATTGTTAAAGGGGTGCCCGTGATGACCATCTCGCAGGGGGTTATAGTTGCCGAGGATGGAGAAGCCGTTGGGGATCCGGGCCACGGACAATTCCTAGCTAGGTAGATCGCGGGGGGATCCAGCACTCCACATAGCCCCTACCCACCATGAATTTTTTTCTTATAGATGGGCCCTGCAGGCGTTCGCGCTAATCCCTCTCATCGCTACCGTTAGAACAAAATTATGCAGCCTTGTTGGTTCTTCCTTCATTCCGCACCCTCTCGCGGATTTTCCCATATAGGTAGAGTGCCCTCAAAGCCCGCACCGCTCTATCGGGCAAGTTGTAGGTTGGGACATCAGTGTTTCTTAACACTTCGTGAACGAGTGCGTAATTCTCGCCTCCCATCGCTACATCGACAACTGGTTTATCCTTGAACTTGCGAGCGACTTCTGCCACGACGGAGGTATCCTTTGGCTCCAAGGAGCATGGCTTAAGCATGTTGATCACCAATATCCCGTCGACGTTTGGATCCGCGAGCACCTCTTTAAGGACGAATTCGTAGTGCTCGACCCCAGCGTCCATGGAGAGGTTAATGGGATTGACAACGTCCATGCCAGGGTAGCGATTTGCGATAGCTTTTTTCACCTTATCCGAAAAACTCGCTAGCGCCAACCCCTCTCGGTGAACTGCGTCTACAGCTAAAGTCGCGTGGCCGTCGATGTTGCTCGCTATTGCCACCCGGTCACCGCGCATGGGGGGCTGTTTTGCGAGCGCGTTCGCGACATCGAAAAGTTCCTCTACATCTCGTACCCGAATCGCGCCGGCCTGCCCAAACGCTGCATTAAATATCTCATCCCGTCCGACGAGCGAGGCAGTACGAGAAATCGCTGGGGGGGCCTCCTCCTGAGCGGCGCCCCCCTTGAGCACGATAACCGGCTTCAGCTTCACTGCCTTGCGTATGGCGTCCATAAGTTTCCCCCCCTCCTGAATCCCCTCCATGTAAAGGCAGATGACCCTCGTATCCCTATCCCCCGCGAGGTATTCGATGAGATCCACATCGCCGACATCCACCCCGTCTCCCGTGGATGCGAACTTGCTTAGGCCGATGCCATAAGACCATGCCCAGTCGAGCATCGCCATCCCCACTCCGCCCGATCGGGAGATGATTGCTATGTTGCCTCGCCTCAGCATGATGTCCCGCTCGAACGTGATACAAAGGCCGTTCGCCGTGTTTATCACCCCCATCATGGCGTTCGGCCCTAGGACCCGAGCACCTTTCTTCGCCGCCAATCGCGCCAGCTGCTCACGCTGCTCTTGAGTGTAGCCTCTAGCGGTCACGACGATTGCCTTCACCTGCTTATCCAATAATTTCCGCAAATGCTTCAGCGCGAGTTTGGGCGGGAGCATCAACATGGCTAGATCGCACTTGGGCACCTTTCTGAAGTCCTTAACCGCGACGCTCAACCTCCCGCTCATGTCGACGATATACGTCTTGCCTTTGTAAAAGCGGGACATGTTGTGGATGACCGAGCGGAATAGAGCCGGCGATGTCACGCCAGCGCGCGCCTTTACGCCTGAGGCACCTACAAGCACGGCTGACTTCGGCTCGAAAATCGCCTTTACACCGCCCGACATCACTTGCTCTCCCCAAAGATTATCCTAGCATCAACTGCTACTGCACCCTTGCCCTCGTCGAACGCGAAAATCGGGTTTATGTCCATCTCAGATATCTCGGGAAACTCGTACGCAAGTTGCCCGACCTTTTGGAGGATGTCGACGAGCGCGCCCGTGTCGGTGGGGGGCTCCCCCCGGATGCCCGCGAGCACGGGATAGCCCTTTATCTCCTTGATCATCCCCTCAGCGTCCTCCACGCTGAGCGGGGCCAGCCTAAAGCTTATGTCCTTCAGCACCTCGACCCAGACGCCGCCCAAACCAAACATCACCGTAGCGCCGAAGGAGGGATCCTGCAACGTGCCGACGATCACCTCCCGCGCGGGCGATAGGTATTCTTGGATCGTTGCCCCCAAGATCCTAGCATTTGGTTTATAGGCGCGCGCGTTATCGATGAGTTCGCTGAATGAATGGCGGAGCTCAAGTTCAGAACTCAGACCAACCTTGACTCCCCTCGCCTCGCTCTTGTGGACGATATCCGGGGAAGCTATCTTCAGAACGATGGGGTAGTGGATATCCCTCGCGATCTTGACTGCCTCGTTTAGGCCACGGGCAAGATCCGTCCGGTTCACCGGCACCCCCCAGGCAGCGAGCACCTGCTTTGACTCGAATTCCATCAGCTCGCGCCTGCCATCCTTACGGGCTGCGTTGAGGATTTCAGCCACTTTTTTCTTCGCTGCAGCCAATTAATCACCTAAAACAAAGCTAAATGATGAGTAATGCTATAAAGATTTTTCTAGATTCTAGGCTCCCATGTCGAATTAGGGTGCAGACGATAAGGGATTCCGTGGCAAATATCACCTTAATTCGAATTTGGGATATTTTTCAGCTTTTTTTATGGAAAAAAACACTTTATTTCTTTCAATTTATTCAATTAAGCAAAATACTTTTAAAAATGGAAAATTAGGGATTTTAACTCACTAATCTTTGGGGGGCCCTCCATACCTAAATGCGATGTTGCAGGCACCTTCTGTGGTCACCATGCATCCACCTTGGGGCTTTTCTGGCGTGCACGCCCTCCCAAAGAGCGGACATTCCGGGGGGTAAATCAGCCCTTTCAGAACATCCCCGCACCTGCACCCCTTCGCGAAACCGTCCACGCTCTTTACTTTAACATCAAATTTTGTATGCGCGTCGTGCTCTTCGAACTCCCGCCTCAGCTGGAAAGCCGACCTCGGAACCACGGGGAAGCCGCGCCACACCTTGTCCACGACTTTGAACACCTCACGCATTTTCTCCTGCGCCACCACATTCCCTTCAGGGCGAACCGAGCGGGTGTACTCGATCTCCACTTCGCCTTTTTCCTCGCGCAACTGCTTCAGCAACATCCAGACCCCTAGCAAAACATCGTTCGGCTCGAATCCGGCAATCACCTGTGGCACCCCGTACTTCTTCGATAAGGGTTCGTATGGCTTGGAGCCAATTATGGTTGAAACATGCCCCGGGCAGATAAACCCATCTAGCGCGACCTCGCCAGACGCGAGCAGAAACTCCATCGCTGGAGGGATCAGGCGGTGACACACAAGCAAGCTGAAGTTCTTGGGGGCCCCACGAAGGAGCTCGGCGGCGGTTGTGGGTGCGGTCGTTTCGAATCCAACGGCTGCATGGACGACTTCTCGCTTGGGATTTCGCCACGCTATCTTGACCGCGTCCGCCACGCTGTAGACTATCCTGATGTCC
>CAZWMM010000110.1:0-3400 GCA_964634985.1 Hadarchaeota archaeon (SeqCode) | reverse complement strand
GGCGGGAAAATTGGGTTTTATTTTTATTCTATGGATTTATTCGACAAACCCAGTAAGAAAGGAAGATTTTTAAGATTCTGGATTATTTAAGTTTGGGCGAGCTAGTTAGGTGGGATAGATATGAATGAAGTAAAGACGGGCGACTTCGTTGTGCCTGGAGATTTTCTAGCAACTGCAGAGGAGTTCGTCCCAGGCGATGGGGCGTACGAGGATGGTGGCAAGATCTACTCCTCTCACACGGGTGTGGTACTCGTTGATATCCGGACCAAGCACATCTCGGTATTTTCCCGCGCCTTGGGACCGCCTGTGTTAAAGCGCGGTGACACCGTGATTGGGCGAGTTGAAGAAGTCAGGGATCAAACTGCAAGCGTTTACATAGGGATCCTCAAAGGACGAGAGGACCGTGAACTTCCGCTCCCAAATATGGGGACGATCCATGTTTCACAGGTCCGCGAGGGTTATGTCAGGGATCTGAAGCGCGAGTTCAGGGTGGGCGATATCGTCAAGGCCAATGTCTTAAACGCACGGAGGGAGCCGGTTCAGCTCTCGACCGAAGGGGATAATCTCGGCGTGATCGTGGCGACCTGTTCACGCTGTCGTTCCTTGCTTAAGAGGGAGGATTCCAAGCTCAGGTGCCCAAGCTGCGACAACCTCGAGTTCAGAAAGTTGGCGAGCGATTATCGTCAGGGAGCACTCTAATGCGGTTGAAAAAGACGATCAACGTGAGGGTAAAAAACTCGGTGCAGGTGTTCGAACTAATGAAGGAGCTTGGAAAGGTAGATGTAGACTTGGTTGCGGAATCGCGCCCGGGGGCTGTTAAAATAGAAGTCTTCTCCTCGAAGGAAAAGATCCGCGAGCTGGAGCGCAAGATAAGGGAGATAATCAGGGGAGCATAATCCTCATTAAGCGGCGCGGGCAAATTAGGAAGGTGTCGTCGTGGAGCTGGAATTGGTGCAGAAGAACGAGCGTAGCCTCGTGATCAAGGTGGTGGGTGAGGATCACACGCTCTGCAACCTTCTGCGTAAGGCTTTACATGAAGATGAGTGCGTTGTCGCAGCCTCTTATGTGATCGAACATCCTCTGACCGAACCTCCCAAAATTTATGTGAAGACGAAAGTGGGGAAGTCACCTGAGCGAGCTCTCACCGACGCGGCCGAGCGAGTAGCGGAGCAGTTGGATGAGCTGCGCAAACAGCTGCGGAAGGAACTAAAAAAATAGTTTGAAGGCTCCTAACGGGGGCTTTTAGTTGAAGAAAGTAAAATTCTGGGAGATAAAACCAGAGATAAGGATTTTGGGGGTAGACGATGGACCATTCGAGCCTCGTTCGAAGGGAAAGGTTCCACTTGTGGGCACGGTTTTTAGGGGGGGTAGGTGGTTGGAGGGGGTTCTTTGCGCCTACATCGAGCAGGATGGCATCGATGTCAGCGAGGGCGTCATAGAGATGATCAACCGAAGCCGCCACAAAGGGCAGCTCAGAGTGGTGATGACGGATGGCGTGACCTTCGCTGGTTTCAACGTGCTAGATATCGAGGACGTATTCAAAAAGACAGGCCTACCTGTGATCGTCGTTACAAGGAAGCTACCAAATATGAAAGATGTTAGAAAGGCGATCGAACACCTTCCGAGCTGGCGCCAGCGATGGGAAGTGATTAAGGGTGCGGGAAAGATTTATCCGGTGAAAACGAAGAAGCGTGCAGCCCCAGTTTACATCCAGTTCGTTGGCATGAAGCGCGTAGATGCGGAAAAAGTGGTCAAGCTGAGCTCGACTCACAGCTTGATTCCAGAGCCGCTGAGGGTTTCTCACCTAATAGCCACCGCCATCGTGCGTGGCGAGAGTTCGGGAAGGGTCTAAAATGAAGAAAAAATTTATGAAGAAGCTACGCGTGGTAAAGCGATTCGCGGCGAGGTTATTTGGGCACAGGATCGTGCGAGAGGTATTTGAGTTCATCTTGATCTTGGGAATCCTCTATTTTGGCATAAGCGGTGTTTTGGTGCTGGCTCTTCGCACGGAAACATTCTGGATGGCGGTCGTGTCGAATAGCATGAAGCATGGCGACGATTCATGGAGAATATATTTTGATAATGAAAATGTACGCCGGGTAGTCCTTGAGAAGGCAGGCCAACTCGATTCAGCAGAAAACGTCAATACATTCGATACCTCAAAATTCCCATTTCAGGGAGGATTTGAGCGGGGGGACTTGTTGATAATCCAGGGGGTTGGTTCCCCAGCGGATGTGGCGATCGGCGATGTCGTCATAGTCGATCGGGGACCAGGCATCATTCCATTGGTCCATCGCGTATTTAGAATACAGAACGATGGCACAGAGGTTCGTTTCACGACAAAAGGGGACAACAACCCATACATCTTGGTGGATAACAGCCGCCCTGAGATGGATGACGTAGATATCCACTTTGAAAACATTAAGGGCAAAGCGATATTCGTGATACCATGGATAGGTCATTTATCGCTTTGGTGGCAGGGGAGCTAGTGCGGCAGCGAAGTCCATCCCTCGTGGTAGATGTTGTGATCAAGATGCGAGGCAGCGTTGTGTTGGTTAAGCGGGCCCGGGAACCGTATAAAGGAAAATGGGCGATTCCAGGAGGATTCGTGCGCTATGGTGAGCGGGTGGAAGTTGCGGCTGTGCGTGAGGCGAGAGAGGAGACTGGATTGAAAATTAGGCTCCAAAAGCTTGTTGGCGTGTATTCAGACCCTGAGCGCGACCCTCGTGGGCACGTGATCAGTGCGTGTTTTTTAGCTAGGCCAGCCGGTGGGGAGCTGAGGCCTGCAAGTGATGCCGCAGAGGTAAAAATCTTCAGGCACATCCCTTGGCGCGAGATGGCATTCGATCACGTGCGGATTCTAAAAGACGCTGGGTTGAGGTGAGGGCAATGCAGTTCTGTCCTAAGTGTGGCGGGATGATGCTACCCAGGCAGATTGAGGGGGGCCCGGTCTTGGTCTGTAATACGTGCGGTTATGTTGCAAAAGAGGGTAAATTGGATGAGTATAAAGTCGTCAAACCAGCCAAGCGGAAGGAGAAGGTGACGGTGATCGAAGGGGGGGCGAAGCCAGCGCTGCCTACAACTAAGGCCAAATGTCCAAAATGCGGGCACGAGAGGGCCTTTTGGTGGCTTCGACAAACGCGCGCGGCGGACGAAGCATCGACACGTTTTTACCGCTGCGCAAAGTGTGATCATACATGGAGGGAATACACCTAGGATCAACTTTCAGATCGTAAAGGCGGAGCAGAAATTTTGATTGAGTATGTGAAAAGAAAAGAATTGGGGATCAAAAATGGAGGAACTAAAACCTCGGAGGAAGCCTGCGCGCAGCAGGAAAGTTTCAGAAATAAAAATAGGCGATGAAGTAAAGCTAATCAAGAATAAAAAAACTTATGAAGGT
>CAZWMM010000109.1:0-3423 GCA_964634985.1 Hadarchaeota archaeon (SeqCode) | reverse complement strand
AGGCTAAGAGGGTGGCAAAAAGCTGGAAAGAAATACCAATCGGGGGAGCAATTCTCGAGCCTGGAAGCTCGATAAAATATGAGACGGGGAGCTGGAGATCCCTTCGCCCCATTCTCGATCCAAAAAAATGCAAGCATTGCATGATTTGCTGGGTTTACTGCCCGGATGGCGCCATTCAGGTTAAGGACGGCAAGATGACAGGCTTTGATTTAAGACATTGTAAAGGGTGCGGGATCTGCGCCCAGGAATGTCCCACCAAGGCGATAAAAATGGAAGAAGAGGCTAAACTGAAGGGATAGAATGGGTAAAATCACTCGGGCAAAGGCAAAACCCGTAGCTCTTGAAGGTGACATGGTAGTCGCCGAAGCGATGCGCCAGATAAATCCCGAAGTCGTCGCCGCTTACCCCATTACCCCGCAAACCGAAATCGTGCAGACTTTCAGCGGATTTGTCGCAGACGGCCTGGTCAATACCGAATTCATTCCCGTCGAAAGCGAGCACGCAGCAATGAGCGCCTGTGTCGGGGCCTCAGCCGCCGGGGCCCGGTCGATGACGGCTACCTGCGGAGTCGGTTTGGCCCTCATGGGGGAGGTTTTATGGGCCGCCTCGGGTCTCCGTTGCCCCATCGTGATGGCGGTGGTCAATCGATCCCTTTCGGCACCCCTCAACATCCTCACCGACCAGACCGACATGATGTGGGTGAGGGATTCGGGCTGGATTCATCTCTACTCAGAAAATCACCAGGAAGTTTATGATAACATCATCCAAGCCGTGCGAATCGCCGAACATCCGGATGTTATGCTTCCAACGATGGTAGGGCTTGCGGGATTTGTTTTGGGACACACCGTGGGGAGATTGGAGATATTACCCGACAAGGTAGTGAGGGACTTCGTCGGCGAGTATAAGCCCAAGCACTCACTCCTCGATGTAGACCATCCCGTTACTTTCGGCGCCTATGATCACTGGGACTATTTCTTCGAACACAAGCGCCAGCAATGGGAGGGGATGAACAACGCTCCAAGGGTGATTTTGGAGGTAGCCGAAGAATTTGGTAAACTTACAGGGCGAAGTTACGGTTTTGTCGAACCTTACATGCTCGACGATGCCGAGGTGGCCATCGTCATCATAGGCTCGGCGGCGGGAGCGGTGAGGGTCGCCGTGGATGAGTTACGTGAAGAGGGCGTGAAAGCGGGGATGCTCAAGATCCGCTGTTACAGACCCTTCCCCGCAAAAGCCGTAGCCGAAGCCTTGAAGGGTAAGAAAGCTGTCGCAGTGATGGAACGCTCGAGCTGCTTCGGGGGTCAGGGCAACCCTGTTTTCCTGGATGTCGCCACCGCCCTGTCCACTCATGGCTTCCCGACAAAATTAGTGAATTACATCTACGGGCTTGGGGGAAGAGATACAGTTCCGGCTGAATTCCGCCAGGTCTATCGAGATTTGCTCAAGATAGCAGAAACAGGAGTCGCTAAACCCATCTTCAGATATTTGGGGTTGAGGGATTGAGATGACCGTGAAGCTGACTGAAATTTCTAAACAAGCGGATAAACTGGCACCGGGACATCGGGCTTGTCTTGGTTGCGGGGAAACCGTCATCGTTCGCCAGGTCTTACACGCCATAGACGACCCCGTGGTGGTTGGAGTCCCTACCGGCTGTTTAGAGGTCGTGACTTCTCCATTTCCCTTTACCTCTTGGAGGGTGCCTTGGATTCACAACCTCTTCGAGAATGCGGCCACCACCATCGCCGGGGCCGAGTCCGCTTACAAGGCGTTGGTAAGGAAGGGGAAGATAAAGGATCGCGGGATCAAGTTTCTCGTCTTCGCCGGAGATGGGGCAACCTACGATATCGGGCTCCAATGGCTGAGCGGCGTTTTGGAGCGGGGGCATAGACTCTTATACGTGTGTCTCAACAACGAAGCTTACATGAATTGTTTGAGCACATCCTCGCTGATAATGACCAAAAGTGGTCTCAAAAAAATAACCGAAGTGAGAAAAGGTGATGAGATATACGCATTCGATCGGAAAACCCATCAACCGGTTTTGAAAAGGTGCACAGGAGTTTTCAATAACGGAGAAAGAGAGGTATTCGAATTGGAGGCCCTGCACCACAGTATAAGGGCTACATCGAATCATCCCTTCCTCGTATTAAAAAGAAACGGCGGAGAAGGAAACGAGCTTGTTTGGAAAACATTATCTTTGCTCAATGTGGGGGACGAGGTTGTGGCAACGAAAATAGACGAGAAAGAATCTCTTGCGTATGATCCCGACCTGATGCGAAAGGAGGATCATGATGAAGTAAACTTGATAGAAAACGAATATTTTGAAACGGAAAAAATAAGAAGAATCGAATCCATTGGAAAAGAGCCCACCTTAGATCTGAGGGTTGAGGATGAACACAATTTTATCGCCGATGGAATAGTCGTGCATAATACGGGCATTCAGCGAAGCGGTGCCACCCCCTTAGGTGCTTGGACTACCACCACACCAGTGGGTAAAGTTCTCCCCGGAAAGATTCATCACCGCAAAAATCTAACCCAGATAGTAATTGCCCACGATATCCCCTATGTCGCCCAGGCAGCGCCCCACGCCTGGCGAGACTTGATTACCAAGGTTAAGAAGGCCATAGCGGTTGATGGGCCCTCCTTTATCAATGTGCTAGCCCCCTGCCCACGGGGATGGAGATACGATCCCAAAGAAACCATAGCTATTTCGCGGTTATCCACCGAAACTTGCGTGTGGCCCCTCTATAAGGTGGAAAACGGAACTTGGAAACTGAATTCAAAACCAAAGAAGAAACCAGTAACCGATTGGCTCAAATCTCAGCGAAGGTTTGCCCACCTGTTCCTTCCCGAAAATAAATGGATTGTTGAAAAGTTGCAAGAAAAGATCGATCGGGAATGGAATGATTTATTGAAACACTGTGAATCCGGGTAACTTCAAGGCCTTAAGGTTTTGATCTGCTTCAAGCGACGTTTGGATTTTTTGGTTCTGCCCACTATTGAGTAGATGAGCGGTGCAAGCGTCTCGGCATAGAATAGGTAACACACCACTTTTTATCGAGCGAACAGACCCAGAAGCATTTAGAATCTATAGCTCTTGAAATGCTTGAAAGCGAAAAGTAGTAATTCAACACTTCTCTTATCACTCATCGCCCAAGTCATCCTCGGCCTGCCGCACTTCCCTGTAGTCCGAGCATGTTCTGAGCGTCCCCATTGTAAAACGGCCCCTGTATGTTTTAGTTCCCGCTAGTCAACAGCAGTAGGAGGGAGTATCTCAAAACAGTCCTGTGATGCGAGGATAGCCCACGAACCACTTTTAGAACCCTTGACTCGCCTTGTTTTCTGATTAACATCATTTTGTTCGCTAAAAGGAGTTTGTCGAATAATTCGTGATTCTTAAATCACCAGAGCACATCTTTTGTCTGT
>CAZWMM010000108.1:0-3486 GCA_964634985.1 Hadarchaeota archaeon (SeqCode) | reverse complement strand
ATTCAACGAAGATGGCTTCAGATTGTTTGATTTTTGCCTAACCTTTGCCAAATTCTTGCTTAGATTTTACTTGCAAGTGCGGGCAAAAGCTCTGCCCAGAAGTTGCATCATGATTGCCTAGTTCTTGCCTGATCTTAGCACATTAGTGCGAACGAAAATTTGAAGCTAGAAAATCCAAACATAGGTGGTCAGGGGCCATATTTCGTGCTTGGCTGCAGGGACATGGGCTTCCATAGCGGGCGAGCTAAAATGCCGCGAGGTTAAAGTTGTGGTGATCGAAAGAGATGCACTGAAGGTAGAGGCACTCAGGAAGCATGATTATTTATCTTAAGCTCAGGGGAAGTTGTGTACATGCGCAGAAAGGGTTTACTACTCCTGATATATTTCGGCACTTTTTTGGGTCCCTTTGCCGGAAATTCTGTACTGCCGCTCATCCCAACGCTTCAAAGTGCATTTAACGTGGGCATCGGCATCGTAGCTTTCACGATAACTGCTTCCATGCTCCCGTTCGCATTTTTGCAGGTCTTTTCAGGCGGCATATCGGATATTTACGGCAGAAAAAAAGTGGTCGTGTTTGGCTTCTTCGTATGTGCTTCTGGTGCAGCTTTGGCCGTGTTTTCCCCAGATATAAGCTCATTCATTTTGGCTAGAGTTATCCAAGGCACAGGGTCGGCATTCATATCCCCGATAATGTTGGCCATGATAGGCGACTGGTTCACTTACAAGGAAAGGGGAAGAGTCATGGGGGGCTACGCCGCGGCCACATCTTCAGGAATGGCTTTAGGTCCTTTGGCAGGCGGGTTATTGGGCTCATACAATTGGAGATATGTTTTCGTACTGATCACGGTCTTGTCATTGGTGATGATCCCAGCATGCCAAATGTGGTTAAAGCCCACTTCTCGAAGGGAAAAAGCCTCTCTGAAAAAATTACCAAAAATTATTCGCCTTGCGCTCAGGCAATTTAACGTTTCATTAGCGTGTATCGCAGGATTTTTGGTTTTCTTGGCGTCAGCTTCAACGCTGGCATTCCTTTCAGATTACTTGGGTAAACCACCCTTGATGGTTGGAGCAGCTGAAATAGGATTTTTACTGTCTATAGGAGGATTCATGGCCATTCTCATTGCTCCCTTGGCGGGATTCTTGATAGACGCTATAGGGCGTAAGAAAACTGCGACCGTAGGTGGTGCAGCGATATTATTGGGTTTCGTCTCGTTCGCGCTGGTCAGTAGTACACACTGGCAGTTTCTGGTTCCGCTCGTTATGATGATCGCAGGACAATCGATAGTATTTACTTCACTGGGGACTGTGGTTATTGACTCAGCTCCGCGTACCCTTGGAGCAGCGAGTTCAATTTATAATACTTTTAGGTTTGCAGGCTATGGCATAGGTCCCGCAATGATGTCGCCCGTGTACGTGGCTTTGGGCTTTGGGGGTACCTGTGGCGGCTTTATATTTTTGGCCTTAGCGATTCTAGTACTCATAACGAAATTAAGAAATGGTAAATCGAGTTGAACGGGGAAATAAGATATTCACGTTCACTAGCCCCTTTGATATTTCAAGGAACTGAAGAAAATGCACTTACTGAAAGACACCTTTGGCGATCGCTTTATCCTCTCCGTAATTTCTAGGTTTAAGCCGCGAACTATAGCCGCAGGTACTCTCTCGGCTGCCTCCCCCATCAAGAGTTGTGCAGCCGTGGCGAGTTGATCTGCAACCGCGCGAAAAGTTATCTTGAGTGGTTTTCCATAAAGGTCCAGTTCACCCCTGCAATCGATGACCGGCTCCAGACCTGCCATCCCCACCGCTTGGCCGACCGTCCCCAACCGAAGGGGCTTGACGTTGCTATCCACCACGATCACGGCTACCTTAGCCTTGGCATGCTTTGCTATACCTGCCTTCAGCTTTTCCGCCGCTCGACTTGGATTAGCCGGCATGAGTGCAGCATATCCTGGCGGGGCATTCGAACGGTCGACGCCTGCATTCGCGCAAGCGAGCCCATCTTTGAGCGTGAGGACCGCTCCTTCCGCGACCCCGAGCACCCGATCGGCTTCGCGCAACACGATCTCCACGAATTCGGGATCCAAGCCCGCTTTGGATGCGAGCCTTCGCGCGCGCATAGATGGATGAATTTTAGAAAGTTCCTTCAACCTGCCTTGGGTTGTAGCTAGCACTTTGGAGGAAAGGATGATGATATCCCCATCCTTGAAACCGCCAACTCGCCCGGCCGCTTTGAGCATGCACGCGAGCAAATCATCGCCGGGTTTGATCAAAGGCATGTTTAAACCCAGAACTCTCATTTCACTCCCCCACCCAAACTCAAGCGTGCTAAATAAAACTTTGATGAACCCCCACGAGTACGCGTTTAACGTTAAGGGCGATTATCAAGAGCCATCGAAAGCATTATTTGCGACAAAAACAATTTTTAGCTGCCGTGAGGTGTGTGTCTTTTCTGGGCCAGTCCCGGTTTTTTAAATATTTTTCTTTTCTCGTTTCTCTGCTTTTGTATCCAATTGGAGGCAAGCCCGCACCCACGGCAGCGCGGTCGTGACCCCAGCGGGATTCGAATCCGCATCTCACCCTCCGTGAGGTGTGTGTCTTCTCCATTAGACTACGAGGCCGACTTGCCTCCGGTTAGGCTTTGGGTGGAGGTTATTTGAAAAGAAGAAAATTTTAGTCGTGCACGGTTGAAGTTCCCAACGCGCAACGATCAGCTGGATACATACCCCCATAAATTTTAAGTTCTCCCTCACTATGTTAACCGAAAAATATGAAAAAATTACAGTTGGCTAAAGTTCATCGTTCGTTGGGTGCTGAATTCATGCAGTTCGTGGGCTGGGAGATGCCGCTTAAGTACACGAGCTTTGCAGAGGAACACCTCGCTATCCGCAACTCGGTCGGACTGTTCGACATCAGCCACATGGGGGAATTCCTAATCCGAGGGGAAGCCGAAGCCTTCCTCCAGCACGTCACTTCAAACGACATCTCAAAGCTCAAGGTTGGGGGGGCCCAGTATTCCACGATCCTGAACGAGCGAGGGGGCACAAAAGATGATGGACTCGTTTACCATTTGGATGAGCGGGAATTCATGTTCGCAAGCAACGCGGTGAATGTTGAGAAAATCCACGATTGGCTAACGGGGAAAGCCCCCGGGGGTATCGAGGTGGAGAACATCACTCCAACCACGATCATGTTCGCGCTCCAGGGGCCGCGGGCTCAAGAGGTGCTCGAGCAGCTCACCGATTTCGAGCTATCTAAACTCAAACGATATGGTGTGACTTTCATGGAAGTCGCTGGGATTCAGGTACTCGTAAGTAGGAGTGGCTATACGGGTGAGGATGGATTCGAGATATTTCTATTCGATTGGCCAGCGGACCCCATTCGAGGTGAAAGACTCTGGAATACCATTCTCAGCGCAGGAGAGGGGGCCGGCATCAAACCATGTGGACTTGGAGCACGAGACACGACACGCCTCGAGGCTGGTTTATG
>CAZWMM010000107.1:0-3506 GCA_964634985.1 Hadarchaeota archaeon (SeqCode) | reverse complement strand
ATTTAATCCCGTGGAATAAACTATTTCGGAAGTAGAAAGTGAATATCCTGTGCTCCCCGTTTGAGATCCCGCCGTTCTTCTTGGGCGGTCTTGGGACCTATAAGTTCGAGAGTTTACCCCTTGACGCGTAGGGCCTTAATCTCGTAGTATCTGTTCATGATTATTTCTTTAAATTTACTCGGTTCCACGTATATCTTCTGAGCTGTTTCCGCGTCCCCCAAGTACTCTATCCAAGAGGCAACCCAAAGTGCTTCGTTTTCGGTAAACTCAGCTAGGCTCTCCTTGAGTTCTTCGAAGTTCGAGATAACTCTGTCTTCGTGATAATAGGGATTTTTTCCTGTGGGTTTTAATAGGTTTTTGGCTGTTTCAAGGAGTTCAGCATGTTGTTTTCTCGTCTCCATGATCTCCGCCCGAATCCGCTCTCTCTTCATGTATCTCCACCTCTTTTTCTCATTATTAGATGATTAAATAAATACAGTCACTAAGAACTAACGGTATGTTCGTAAAGTACGTTAGGGATCCGGTTCACGGTTACATCGGCATGACGGGTGTTGAAAAACACATTATCGATACTTGGCCGATTCAACGATTGCGTGGTATAAGACAACTATCGGTTGCCTCGGTGGTTTATCCTGGAGCCGATCACACCCGATTTTCACATGCTCTTGGCACGATGCATATCGCGGGACAGATCGCCGATAACTTAAAGCGCAGCATCGAGATCTCTGATGAAGAGTGCCAGCTCGTGCGTTTGGCGGGACTCCTGCACGATATTGGCCATGGTCCGTTTTCGCATTCTTACGAGGAGATCCTAGTCAAACACCGCGGGCTAAACCATGAACAGATGGGGCGCGAAATCGTGGAGAAAAGCGAGCTCGCCGACGCGCTCAAGGAGTGCGGTTTCAAGCCGATGGAAATCATCGAGTTGGCGTTCGGCGGGGGTGCGAAGGGGAAGCGTCACCTACACCAAATAATAGCAAGCCAGGTCGACGCCGATAAGCTTGATTTCCTCACACGCGATTCCTACCACACGGGCGTGGAATACGGCCGCATCGACATAAGCAGACTCGTGCAGGCCATGGAGGTTTGCGGCGGGGACATAGCGATCGACCTGAAAGCGCTTTACGCGCTCGAAGCATTCATGATCGCGCGTTACGAGATGTTTCTCGCCGTTTATTACCACCATGCGGTTCGCGCCAGCGAGATCCTCCTGCACAAGGCAATGGAATATGCTCATGAGCTCCTTGGACTCACGACATTCAAAGGCATCGATGATTTTTTGCACATGGATGATGCTTACGTGAGCACGAAGCTGCGTGAACTTGACCCTGAAGCTTTTGGTCCCGGAAAGCGCGGGCTGGCCGAAAAGGCGAAAGCGATGATGGGGAGACTCGACCGAAGGGAGTTGCTGAAGGTGGCCTACCAGCGAGATGTTCATGTCCGAGACCCCTATGTCGCAAAACTGCTCAGCTATAGAGCAGTGCGTCACCAAAAGGAGCTCGAAATAGCGAGAAAGGCCGGGGTAGAGCCAGAGCATGTCATCGTCGACGTGCCAACGCTTGACTCAATCCCATATTACCCGCGGGAGATAGACCCCATGGAGGTACCGGTGTACCGGGTGACGAGCGAAGGCGAGAAGGAACTCGTGCAACTCTCTGACTATTCCCGCCTGATCAACGTGCTCAAGGGCTACGTCGATATCATCCGTGTTTACACTTTACTCGAACACCGTCCCGAGATTGAGCGCGCGGCGGCTGAAGTTTTCAAGACCCTGCCTTTCTCGGCGCAAATAAGCATGTAATTTCGGCGAACTCCTACCAAACACGTTGCAGCTTGAGGAACTGAGTCGGTTTACAGATTTTCGTTTGGGCGAACTCTCCGAGTTCTAGCAGGTGCTTATCGGAGGTGATCAAGTAATCCGCTTTCCCCTCAAAAGCACATTCCAAGAATTTGTTGTCGTCTGGATCTTCCCTGATAGCGAAGACCCTTTTGGCTGGCTTGATCTGCAATGCTTTTGTGAAAAGCTCCCGTAGCCATTCCAGATACTCCTCCTTAACCCTGATGTTTTTCAGGATCGAGTCCACTTCCCTGCGGAGGCGGGTGGAAATAACCAACTCATACTCGTTTTTAGAGCAGAGATCGAGGATCCTGGCGGAAGCGCTCCCCCTATTGAAATAGCCAGCCACGAAAACATTCGTGTCTAGAACCACCCTCATCGATTTCACCAAAATTATAACACTACGCTGACGAGCTTCCTCAAATCAGCTTGAACTTCGTCTATAGGGCGGGCACCGTTGACCACTTTCAGCCTCTCTCGCTTGGCGATGCGGAGATAATTTCGACGCACCCGGTGTTGGAGCTGCAGGTCTCGCTCGAATTTGTCTAGCTTGCGCGTTGGCTTCATCCTAGCGAGTGAGGTCTCCACGGGGACATCGATTAAAACCGCTAGGTCCGGTTTGGGAACATGCTTGTTTATCGATGCCAACCAGCTCATCCGCGCTCCGCGAGCCGATTGGTAGGCGAATGATGAGTAAACATATCGCTCGCTCAGCACCAACTTTCCGGTTTTAAGGGCAGGTTTAATCACACCCATAACGTGCTGCAACCTATCGGCGGCGAACAACAAAGCCTCGGTGGTAACGGGCAGCTTTGGCCCTTCTTTCAGCATTCGTTTGATTATTCTCCCAATCGGACCATCTGTCGGTTCGTCCGTGGCCACAACTTCATGACCCTGAGATCGCAGCCACTTAGCCAACAGCTTCATGTGGGTGCTTTTACCGCAGCCGTCCAGCCCATCTATGCATAAGAAAAGGCCTACTGTCATCAACATTCCCCCAAATATGTTACGAAGGTATTTTTCCAGTAAATCGTTTTTGGTGAGATAATGTCCAGTGCTTTCCCCATATGCCACCGACTAAAGTTTCAACCGATTTATAGATTCAACTAATTCCTTTCGGCCCCCTGATGATCATATCTCTAACCAATTGGGATCGGTATGCACAGCAGAAACACGATGAGGGCTGTAGCTGCAAGTATTTTCTGGCGCTTTGATAGTTTCGAGACATCGTCTAGCGCTCCCGTGTGGTAGCCCCTGAACCAGAAGAGAATGATGAACCCGAAGAAGAAGAGGAATGGGATAAAAAGGCCGAAAATGATCAGGCTTAAGCCGAGTATCCTCGTAAACGCGTAGTGCCTCTCCCGGTCCAACAAACTTCGCACTATGTGCCCGCCGTCGAACTGCCCAGCGGGGAGCAGGTTGAGCATTGTCACGAGTAGCGTCACCCATCCTGCGAATACGAGTGGGTTGAGTTCTATCCCCGCTGGTATGTGGCCTAAGGTGAGCAGTATGGCGAATATTGCTGGAGCAAACCCGAGGAACTCAAGGGGGATGCCCTCGGGTTTTAATAGCATCAGGCCAACGGCGGTGAGCGGAAGAGCCACGATAAAACCCAGCAAAGGCCCATAAGCTCCCATCTCGACCAAGGCTTCTTTCGTCGGGATGGGAC
>CAZWMM010000106.1:0-3513 GCA_964634985.1 Hadarchaeota archaeon (SeqCode) | reverse complement strand
CACATGGCGGGAAAATGTAAGCCCTTCAAACCAGATGATTGGCCTGAGGTGGTTGTGAACGCTTTCGAAATCCTAGCAGAAAACCATTGGAGGGCGTGCGGTACTCTAGTTATGGGTCTTCCTGGAGAGACTGAAGAAGATGTCGAGCTAACGATTGAATTGGTGGAAAGGTTGAATGAGTTCGCAAGTCTGATTGTTCCGCTCTTCTTCGTTTCGATGGGGGGGCTAAAAGGGAAGGCCGACTCCTTCACGATTGAGAAAATGACGCCCAAACATTCTGAGCTTCTCTTAAAGTGCTGGGAGCATAATTTCAACTGGCTCCCGCGTTTCATCAAAGAAGCCGATCCGATTATAAAAACCAGGCTAGCCAAATTTGAGCTGAAGATAGTCGCATCTTATGCCGTCGGTTACGCCAAGAAGATCTTCCGCAGGTGTCGGGAAGAGTATAACTATGATCTGCCGGGCATGATTAGGGACATAAAAAATGGCGAAGTAAATGTAACCCCCTTACCAGTTCGACTCTTAGCCCCTCTGTCAAAACTTCGAGAAAAGATCAGTTCGTGATTTGTTCGAAGGTTATTCTGAATCCAGCCCCTGACTGATAACGTGGGCAACTTCCAGCAGCTTCCTGTAAACGAAAAAAAGTTAAACAGTCTCAGCAGATGGAGCAACGAGGAATCAATTGAAAGTAGCACTCATTGGTTGTGGAGCGATAGGCACGGTGCTGGCTCAAGCTATTGATGGGGGCAGAGCTGGCGAAGCTGAACTCACTTGGCTTTATGATTTGAAATCAGAAAAATCTGAAGCTCTGGTGAAAAAACTGCGCTTAAAACCGCGGATAGCTGGCGGCGTGGCTGAAATTTATGCAGACAAAACTGTGGGATTGGTCATCGAAGCGGCTTCCCAGCTGGCGGTCGAGCAGTATTCGCTCGATGTCCTTCGCTCAGGTAAAAATCTCATGGTGATGAGTGTAGGCGCGTTTGCGGACGAGAAGCTGTTGAAGGAAGTGCGCAACGCAGCCGAGCAAAACGGTCGTAGAATCTACATTCCGTCGGGTGCTGTTTTGGGTATCGATGGGATAAAGGCGGCCGAGCTGGGTGAAATCAAAGAAGCAACATTAACGACGCGGAAGCCACCAGCAGCGCTAGCTTATAGCACTTACCTGAAGGAGCACGGAATTAAGTTGAGGGGACTGAAAAAACCTCGCGTGGTGTTCGAGGGGACCGCCCGCAAAGCAGTCGTGGCATTTCCCCGCTCCGTGAACGTAGCTGCGACCTTGGGTCTAGCGGGAATAGGACTTGATAAGACGAAGGTTCGCATCGTCGCGGACCCAAAGCTCCGCTACAACGTGCACGAAATCCGCGTCCGAGGGAAGGCTGGCGAGTTTTTTACCGAGGCACGAAACATACAGTTCCCAGATTCCCCGAAGACGAGCTATCTGGCCGCACTTTCGGCCATTCGAACGCTACGGAATCTGAGCGAGAGCATCCGCATAGGCACATAGATTTATAATTTGAAAACATCGCCTACTTTTGAGGGTTTTATAATGAAATACGAACAGCTGAGGGAAGCGATACTAAAGCTAAAGGGTGAGCGAAACGCGGCCATCCTCGCCCATAACTACCAAAGGGAGGAAATCCAGCTCCTCGCTGATTACGTAGGTGACTCGCTAGACCTCGCTCGCTATTCCGCTAAAGTGGATGCGAAATTGATCGTCTTTTGCGGGGTCAACTTCATGGTTGAAATTGCGGCGATCCTAAACCAAACAAAAACTGTGATCATCCCAGATCGATCAGCTCGTTGCCCGATGGCGGCACAACTCCCCGCGAAGCTCGTGCGGGAAGCAAAACGCAAGCATCCGGATGCTAGGGTTGTACTCTATGTCAACACGCTGGCCGAGGCTAAGGCCGAGGCTGATGTTACTTGTACCTCGGCGAATGCTTCCCTCATCGTCAACGCTCTGGACGGAGAAAAAATCCTCTTCGGACCCGATAGGAATCTCGCTTGGTTCGCACAGCAGCGGAGCGACAAACAGATCATCCCGCTCCCGGATCGGGGCTACTGCTATGTGCATCGGATGTTCTCTGCCGCCGACATCTTGGCGTTGAAGAAGCGCTACCCCGATGCCGAGCTGCTCGTGCACCCCGAATGTGACCCGGAGGTTCAGCGAATCGCCACCCACATCTGCAGCACGAGTCAGATGCTGCTCCGCGCCAAGGCCTCGCCGGCCAAGCGATTTATCATCGCCACCGAGATTGGGTTAGTTGAGCGATTGAGGCGGGAGTTCCCTGATAAAGAGTTCATTCCAGCGCTTGAAACTGCGGTATGCAAACAAATGAAGAAACACGACCTTCGAAAGCTTTACCTCGCCCTGCGGGATAAAAAGCATGTGGTGCGCGTGCATTCGAAAATAGCTACTAAAGCTCGCATGGCTATAGAAAATATGCTTGAAATTTCTGGGAGGGCTACCCATGATTAGCGCGGCCGTAAAAGAGAAAATCCGCGAGATGCTGGCTGAGGACATGGGGTTTGCGGACTTGACGAGTGAAATCGTCGTACCTGCGCGAACTATCGCTAGAGCCGAAATCGTGGTCAGACAGCCCGGCATCCTAGCTGGCATCGAAGAAGCGGTTTTCGCGTTCGAGGAGGTAGGCGTTAGCGCGAAAGCTGTGAAGGAGGAGGGTAAATCGATCAAAAAGGGCGATGCCGTGACGAGGCTCAAAGGCGATGCTAGAAGCATCCTCGCGGCAGAGCGGGTGGCTCTCAACCTGCTTATGCGGATGAGTGGAGTCGCAACAGCAACGCGAGAGATGGTCAAGCGAGCGAGGAAGGCCAATTCAAAAGTTGTCGTGGCCGCGACGCGCAAGACTATGCCTCGCTTCAGCTGCTTCGACAAGCGCGCGGTCATGGTGGGGGGAGGCGACCCCCATCGCTTCAGGCTCGACGATTGCGTGTTGATCAAGAGCGACCACGTCAAGCTCGTGGGTTCGGTGAAAGAAGCTGTCAAGCGAGCACGGCGGGCTAGCTTCACGAAGAAAATCGAGATCGAGGTAAGCAATGCAAGGGATGCGTTTGAGGCAGCTCGCGCGGGTGTTGACATCGTAATGTTAGATAACGCGACATCTGCCGAGGTTAAGCGCGCGGTTGAACGGTTGAGGCAGATGGGTTTGCGTGAGCGGGTATTGATCGAGGCGTCTGGGGGGATCGATCTGGCTAACGTCACCAGCTACGCAGCCACTGGTGTGGATATTCTAAGCTCAAGCTATATGACTTTTCGCGCGCCAGCCTTGGACATGAATTTGGAAATCCTGAGCAAGGGTTTTTAAGTCGATTGCTGACAAGAGGAAGCAGAAATCGGGGTGATGGGATGGAAGAGTTCTCACCTGCTGGTCAGAAAGTGTATGATGCGCTCAAAAAGATGGGTGCAACTAGTCCGAATGCGCTCAAGACGGCAGACGATGCAATGCGCGTGGCCCGCTTGCCTAAAGGGATGACGAACAACGCACTGATGGA
>CAZWMM010000105.1:0-3524 GCA_964634985.1 Hadarchaeota archaeon (SeqCode) | reverse complement strand
AAATTTTCCCCTTTTAAATAACCTCCACCCAAAGCCTCGGCGGGAAAGATGGAAGAGAAAGGGCAGCTGATGGGAGTGCCGATAAAGCTGGTGATGGCGCTTGTGATCGGAACCATGACGATGGGTGTGCTGATGCAATTCGTGGGCACCGCCGAGCGAACGGTGCTCAAAGACATGCGGGTGACCTTCAGCACCTCGAGCAACCGCCTAACTGTCCGGGTCTATGACGCAGTGAGCGACGACGCCCTCGAGGAAGCGACCGTCGTGGTAAAATATCCAGGGGGGACGAAGGCCCACACGTTAGGTACAAACTCGAACCAGTACACCTTCACCATCCCGCTGAACGGTGCCGATGTCGTGATCGTGACCGTGCGCGTGACGCGGAACGGCTACATCCCGTGGGAAGGGCAAGTCGCGGTAGGGCAGTGACCCATGCTACACGACGCTAAGGGCATCGAGTCCCTACCTGTGTTGCTGCTGCTCGGCACCGCGCTAGCAGCATGTGCGCTTGGATTGGGTATTGAATCTATGAGACGCGCGCAATCCCTCGGCGAACGACAACGGGCGATCGAGAGTTTTAACACTTTCGTCGAACGGGCTCGCATAACCAGCGCGGGCGGCCTTGGTAGCGAGCATTGGGTCGAGCTCGTGGGGGGCAAGCTCGTCTTTGATGCCAACCTCGTGCAGCTCGTGGTCGGTGAGGAAGTGCTGCGGAGCGAAGTCCTGCCGCTGCCGATCGTGCTGGAGGGTGGAGACTACGAAATCGGTGAAGGGAGCTATGCGATCGAACTCCGACGCGGGGCAGAGGGGGGATACTTTCTGGAGATACGGGGGCTCTAGAGTGGACCAACGCGGGATGGCCGATTTTCTCGCGTGCAAGATAGGCGTCGCGCTCGCAGTGCTAGCCTTGCTCGGCGCCGTGCTCACGATGTCCTCGAGCCTCAAGCGCACAGCCGAAAGGGAGGACCTAGCGATGCTCGCCGACACGATCGCAGGAGCCATTCAAACGGTTGAACGCTTGCCGGGCGAAGCGTGGCTGAGAAAAGAACTTCCAACCATCACTCAGGGCGAGGTAACGATCATCGGCGAGCGCAGCGGCGGAGCACAGGTTGTCCGCATAACCGTGGGGTCAGAGGAACATGTCGAGCGCACCTTGATTCTAACCACCGAAGTCAACGGCGGGCACTTCACGCTCAGCCACCGGAACCCTAGCGCGATACACCTGAGCAAGGCGGGCGAGATCCTGCTGGAGTTGATCTAGACGGAGCAGCTCTCGGTTGGAGAGGACTTGTTCGCGACGCTCACGGTCGTTGGGTTGCTCGTGATTTTCATCGCTGCGCTGGCTCATTCCTACCATGTCTACGCGGAGCGAAAAAGTGCCTACGAAAGTTTTGATTTGGCGCTGAACACCGCCGAGGAAATCAAAAATCGGGTGCTGAGGGCTTCACCGGGATCGATCGAGTGGGCAGCGGATAAGCTTGAAGATTACTCGGAGTTGCTCGCTCAGCGAGGCATTGGGCTGCGGGTTGAAATAAGGGGCCTTGGGGGTGAAGTGCTGCACGCTCACGGCCCGGAGCAAAATTCACTCAGGGGTTATCTTTCGCCAGCCTCCGCGAGTCTGCCAGTTGCGGTCGTTCGAGGCCAGGGGTCCGTGCAACTCTGCGAGCTCATCGTACGGGTGTGGGGATAAAATGGACGAGCGGGGCGTGGGCTACCTCACTGACATGCTAGTGTTTGCCCTCCTGATCTCGCTCGCGAGCCTGCTCCTGCTAAACGCGAGCCCCATCGACCCGAGGACCGAAAGCACACGATACGCCGCGAGCTTCGCCCAGAGCACCTTACTGGCGCTCCAACACTCGACGGCGGATGAATTCGGCGGCTTCGAGTACCGACTTGATGTCTCCGGTTCTGAGCTGAATTGGCTTGGGGACCCTGTCCAACGGAACCTGCGCCACAAGACACTCGCCCAGCTGTTAGTAGAGGATGCATTGCTCAACTTGCACATCGAGGCCGGAGAGATCGAGCTTGGGGCACTCAGACCGAGCCAGAATATGGAAAGTGGAGTTCGAGAGTTTCTGAGGGGGGCTCTCGATGAGCTCATCGGCGGGCGCTTCGGGTACCGCTTGACCGTGAGAACCTCGCCGGTGGAGCTGGATTTCGCCAGAGTTCACTTCGAGAGCGAGATAAAAAATCTCGAGGAAGGCGCGCAGCGAAAGCTCTGCTCCGAAACCATCGTCGCGACCCTACCCATCCCACGGGAGGAGCTGGCCCGACGGATTGAAGGAGTTCTCGGCGTAAGCCTAGAGTTCGAGCCAGACCTAGCCGCCGAGATAACCTTGGAGCTGTGGTCCCCGTGAGAGAACGCGGCTTTATGCCTTTCAGCACAATTGGAATCGTCATCTTGATGATCGTCGTGGCGATGGTGGGGCAGGCTGTGTGGTCGAAACACCAGCGCTCGTTAAACACGGTGGATGAAGCGTCGAGTTCAGCATTTCTGACCATGGGCTCAAGCGTTCAAAATGACCTGCGGGCTGCGGCGCGGTACTCCGTTTACGATGCTCTCTGGGAGGTGGGGAAAAACGCGGACGATTACGGGAGCGATGAAGCGAGGGGGTCGGCCATTGAAAGCCTCGCGGCGGGATATTTTGCGGAAAGAGTCGCTGCGCTTCCAAGTGCATACGCAGAACACGATGCACGCGTCGAGCTCGATCTCGGAGATTCAAACGCTGGGCCGACCTTCGATCTGCGGGAGGGTGGGGGCGGGTACGTGTTGACCGATGTAAGGCTACCGGGGAAAGCCCGTGTTAAAATCAGCTCGTGGGACAACAGCTTGGCGATTGAACTACCCTGCGATGATCTCGAAACATTCATCGATTCTAGGTACTTCCTGCTTCAACAGCGCATGCGGCAGTTCATCGATGGCTTGGGTAGCGTCGGCGGAAACTGGATAGTGATGGAGTACATCTCGGCTTGGGCTGGAGCATGGCTGAGGGGAAAAGTCACGCTGAGTACCTCCCGAAGCAAATCGTTCTTCGAGCTGGCTTGGGCGGGGCACGAGCTAGGCACATTTGGGTCAGCGGACTACGCCGCGGCGGCGATGGGGATGACCAGCGCGATCGCTGGAACGGGTGAAACTGGTGAAAGCATCCTATCCGAGCTCACCGATCCCACCATAACTGTCATACCGGTGCGGGATGCTGACTTGGAAACGATGAAGAGATACATCGACCGTACCCTCGAAGAGCTCGCCGAAGCTTCCTCCGCGCTCGGGGAAGCGGGGGAACACGTTCGGTGCGCAATGGATGATATCGCCAGAGCTCCAGAAAATTTGCAAGATGTGGATTCAACGCTTGAAAATGTGTGGGGGAGGCTGGGTGATGCCAAAACAAGTGTGGCTAGGGCCCGGACTCACGTGTTAGAAGCTGGTCAACACTTCGAGCAGCTCATCGATTTCACCGCAAGCTTGGCCGGACAAAATGTAGTGATGGCGGCATTGCACGAAAGCTTGGTGGGGGGAGTCGAAG
>CAZWMM010000104.1:0-3528 GCA_964634985.1 Hadarchaeota archaeon (SeqCode) | reverse complement strand
CTTAACCATGCCGCGTGGGCCAAGGGTGGTGCGAATAGCATCGGCGATTACCCTACCCGCAAGGATGTTCATCCGTTGGGCGTCGCGGCCGATCGCCCTTCGTGTACCCTCGGTTAATACGAGGACTGGCTTACCTCCCAGTTGCGCGCTCATACAAACCAACCGAATTTTTGGGATTTCCTCATTTATTCTTAAATTTCCTCAATTACTAGAGATTAATAATGTTTTTATCGTTTTTAAAGCTTAACGGTATATGGTAGAGTACCTCATGTCGAAAAAGGCCACTGTTCGGGGGGGAAAGAGAAAAAAGCCTAAGCGAGCTTCCCCTTCGGGTGCTACTTGGGGTGAGCTTTTCGAGGGAATCTTGGGGTCTCCACCGGGCGAGGAGGAGGGGTTACTCTCAAAGGTTGTACCTAAGGCACCACCTACGGCAAAGCCCGCCGAAAAGGTGACGCCAGAAGTTGCCCCGGCATTACCCCCTGTGGTCAAGGAGGAGGTCCCCGAGGCTGGGGAAGTATTAGAGAGGTATGGTCAAGTCGAGATTTTATCCGTTGGGGGGGAGGCACTTCCCTTTTACAAATTAGAGATGCCTAAGCTGTCCAAGCGGGAACAGAAACTGTTGGAGAAAATAAAAGAGAAGGCGGTGGAGGAGATCAAAATTGATCCCGACAAGATCCCGGACCCAGCTGAACGTCGACACACCTTCATACAAGAAGTTTTGAAGATAATCCAGCGGGAGTTCGCACGAGATTTCACGGTAGAGCACGTAAAGCAACTGGGCGAGCTGGCGGTGCGGGACATGGTGGGCTATGGTCCTCTCGACCCAATAATAACCGACGACAAACTAGAAGATATCATGGTGACGGCGGTAGGGAAGCCTGTCTACGTCTATCATCGGAAGTATGGGATGTGTTTCACGAACGTGGTCTTTAAAAACGAGGAATCGATCAAATATCTCATAGACAAGATGGCCCGCATCGTGGGCAGGCGGATCGATCAACAGACCCCTTTGCTGGATGCGCGATTGCCTGATGGGAGTAGGGTGAACGCTACCATCCCTCCCGTTTCCATCGAGGGGCCGACGATTTCGATACGGAAGTTCAGAAAGGACCCTCTCACGGTGATCGATATCCTCGACTTGGGCACCCTTTCGACGGATGTAGCCGCATTCCTCTGGCTGATCGTGGATGGCCTTGGCACCAAGCCAGCAAACATCCTCTTCGCTGGGGGGACGGGCTGCGGGAAGACGACTACCCTCAACGTAGCTACCACCTTCGTTCCCGAGCGAGAGCGCATCATCTCGATCGAGGACACGGCCGAGCTTCAGCTTCCCCACAAGCACTGGATTAGAATGGAGACCCGCCCCCCAAATGTCGAGGGGAGGGGAGAAATCACCATGGACGATCTCGTCAAAAATGCGCTTCGAATGAGGCCGGATCGGATGGTTGTCGGGGAGGTTCGAGGCCCTGAGGCGCGCACCATGTTCACGGCGATGAACACGGGGCACGATGGATGCATGGGTACCGTGCACTCGAACAGTGCGGCGGAAACCGTAACCCGCCTGACAGAGGATCCAATGGGCGTGCCCGAGATCATGATCCCCGCGCTCGATGTGATCGTGATGCAGCAGCGCATTTATCACCGCCAAAAAGGGCAAATCCGAAGGGTCACGGAGATCGCGGAAATCACAGGCTTGGAGAGTGGAAAGGCACAACTCAACCGCATCTTCAAGTGGAACCCTCGCACCGACGTTGTCGAGCCCACCGGGGTGCCGAGCAAGAGCAAGCGCATGATTGCCGAGTTCAGCGGGGTGGGCGGGAGCAGCATCGAGATCGAGCTTGGGAAACGCGAGGCAGTGCTCGAATGGATGAAGCAGCAGGGCATTCGAAACATCTTCGAGGTTGGCAGGGCAATCCAGAATTACTACCGCGATCCAGAGGGAATGCTGAAACGCGTGAAGGCTAAGAAAGGCGCGAAGCGCCGTTAGTGATCTCATGCCCAAGAAAAAAGTTAAAAAGCCAAGCTTAGCGAAGCGATTTTTCTCCACGATCGGTAGTGGAGTGGTCAAAACGGGTGGGGCAGCGCAGCGGCTGGGTTCGGCTGTCAAAATCTCAAAACCGCCGGCAGAGAAGGTCGATGAGGTCGCGCGAAGACTTCGAGAAATAAAGCGTCTCGAGCTGGCACGAGAGGAGGAGTTAAAGGAGGAGAAGATGTTACGGGAGGAGGAGTTAAAGGAGAGGAGGAGGCTACGGGGGGAGGAAATATGGGGGGAAAGGGTTGAACTCAAGAGACCTTTCTCTGAGCGCCTCTCAAATGTATTCTACGCTCCACTGAAGCGGCCAGCTGTGCGTCTGGCAAAGTTCTTCAAGGGGATTGATGAAGATCTCTACAAAGCCAATATGAAGGTCACTCCGGAACGCTATGCTGCCATGATGCTAGGCATCAGCATTGTCGTTGCGGTATTCGTCACGATCATGATGCTGTTGCTGCGGATACCAATTCTTTTTGTCCCACTTGGAGGCATTCTTGTATTTGGTTTTTCACTCATGCTGGTGAGAACCCAACCTAGACGCAAGGCCAAGGCGCGTGTTGCCGAGGTAAACAGGCTGATTCCATATACCCTGCGACACATGGCCACGCAGCTATCCTCAGGGATAGGCCTCCCTGAGACGATGACTTCGGTCAGCCAAGCGGACTACGGTGCCACGTCGGAGGAGTTCGGGAGGGTGATTCGCGATATGCACGCGGGCATGGGGATGGGGGAGGCCTTGGCATCAATGGATAGGCGGGTGGACTCTGATCCCCTCCGCCGTGCGATCCGCCAGATCCAGCGTACCCTACGGGCAGGAGGCGACCTCTCCCGCACGTTGAACGCTTTGGCAGATGAAACGGCTTTCGAGATGCGCATGAAGCTCCGAGACTACACCCAGTCGCTCAACATGATCACGATGATTTACATGTTCGCATCCGCTGTCATCCCGGCGATGCTCATGGTGACGATTACGATATCGGCCAGCAGAGGAAGTGGGGGAATTACCCCTACGACCGCGGGTATTATCTACCTAGTCCTCTTGCCGTTCATGTTGATGTATTTCGTGACGATGATTAAACGCTTTGAGCCGAGGTTGTGAGCATGGGGTTATCCACCAAAATGGCGGCTTTTGTTAAGCGCGTGTTTCCGGAAAAGTTTCTGGATAACATCGACCACAAGCTGGAGTCCACTAAAATCGCGCTTGCCGCGGAAGAATACGTTGGCATGATCCTGCTCGCGACTTTAGTCTTGTGTGTTGCGGCGGGCTTCATTGGTCTGCTTGTAGAGCTCCCGATCCCGCCCTTCCTACTGGTTCCCGTAGTGGCGATTATATCCTTCCCAGCATTGGCGATCTGGCTCCCCCGCTACCTCGCCCAGCGCAGGGCGACCGAACTGGAGCGCATGCTGCCTGATGCCCTCCGCCAGATGGCTAGCACTCTGCGGGCGGGAGTGGGGATAGACGCGACACTTGACGACATCGTGAAATCTAAATACGG
>CAZWMM010000103.1:0-3539 GCA_964634985.1 Hadarchaeota archaeon (SeqCode) | reverse complement strand
GAGCAATCTTGTGTCATATTTAACCAAGAGTGATACTGAGAGAGGGTTAATCGTCATCACACCAGATATTTTAACTCCAGAGGTAGCGCAGGCGCTACATGATTTTCTCGGAGACCCTGGTGTTTTATATACCCTGAAATTCCTGGACTTGGTCGCCATGGAAGCATCGGAAGTGACAATCACTGACATAGCGGTAGGTGTGGTACCGGATCACGTGACCACCACCGAACAAGACGATATGGATACTGGCGGGGACGCAGGCAATAGTTTTGGTTCAGCTACAACTATCCCGGCTGGTACTGGTACAGGCTGTATAGATGACATAGATATCGCTGACTACTACAAAGTCAGCGTTGGCGCAGGCCAGACGATTCACGTTAGAATGATGCCTTCATCTGGTGATTATGAGAGTGACTTCGGCGATCTCTACCTTTACGACTCAAGCTACACAGAGATCGACTATCACACCCTTGGTGCAGTGCTAAAGTTAGTCGATGGAACCGCAGGTACCACATCTGAAGACTTCTACATTAAAGTTCTTGCATACGAAGGTTTTGGCGATTATACTATGACTGTAACGGTCACCTAGGACAACGCAGGTTCATGTCAGGATGGAGTAATAACCCCGCTTGAGATCTAAACCATCGGTGCTGAAACTACACGATCGACTCCACTGGGGGAGTGTCAAATAAAAACTTCGCGTTGGGCAACCTTTACCCCGTTTTCTTTCAAAAACTCGATGAACCCCCTCGCTGTTTCAACAGGGAGGGCAACGACCCCTTTACCGAAAACGAAACAGTCCTTTCGATCGGCTAAGCCCGGATAGCGATATTCGCGGATGCGCTTGCCCACCCGCTTGCGGGAGCCATATCCGTAAACTCTTCGGGCAACACGTTGGCGAGTCTTGGAGCTTACGGCGCTGAGGTCGTAGGAAATAACAGAATAGGGTTTCACCGCTAGGTGTTCTGGCGTCACCACGAGTTTGCCGGCGGGCATTGAATTTCAATTTACTTATCTAGCCGTAAAAAAGCGGGACCTAAACCGAGAGCTGGGATTCCTCTATTGCTGGACGATTCCGCTGCTCACAGGAAAGTCGGATCATGTGTGCATTAAGGGATGAACCCCCGAAAAATGTTTTTTAGTATTTAAATAGGGGGGATGTAAGTAACTTACGGGGGGTATATAAGAATGTACTTTGACCTGGCGCCCAAAGAAAAACTCGAAGACCTCTATGACTTCGAGGATCTCTTCCGAAAACTCACGAGCCTCCTTAAGGCACCGGTTCAGAGGGACCCGCTCATCGTGGTAAAAGGAGTGAGAAGGGCAGGGAAAACATCTCTCATCAAGACTGCGCTCAATGAACTCGGATTGCCCTACCTTTACGTCAACGGGAAGAGGTTTGCTGACATGCCAGTGATAACAAAGAAGAACCTGCTGAAGGAACTCGAGCGGGGGCTGAACGAAGCAGTGGAGAGGGAGAAGAAGTGGATGGGGAAATTCCTTGAAGCGCTGCGAGGAGTTGAGTGGTTGAAGGTTAATTCAAAACCACCTTTTATACACTTTGAGTGGAGGAAACCAAGCAGAGAAATGGATATTCCGGATTTGATAAATTCTTTCCAGCGGTTGTCCAGACAGAGCAGGACGAGGTTCGTGCTCGTGCTAGATGAAGCGCAGGAGTTCAAGAGGCTGGCGGACTACAAGTTACAGAACCTAATGTCGGACATCTACGACCACAGACACGAAATTCAAATGGTCGCTTCCGGTTCACAGGTAGGCCTTCTTAATGATTTCTTGGAAATAGGTGACCCGGAAGCCCCGCTCTTTGGAAGGGGCATGGCAGATGTCGCTGTTTCGAGACTTTCCATAGATCTTGCGACAGACTTCTTACAGAAGGGGTGTAGGCAAGCTGGGGTGAAGACGGACAAAAAAGCGATCGAACTTGCGGCGAGCGAACTTGACGGAGTAATTGGGTGGCTTACTTTCTTTGGAAACAAGATAATGTCGGGTGGTTCGCCAAAGGAAGTCTTGGCTCGAACAGTTGAAGAGGGGAGCAAGCTGGAGGCACAAGAGTTGGAGCACTTCCTGAAAACAAGGGAGCAGGGACGCAAAAGATACGTGGCGATCCTGAAAGCATCGGCGCGTTTAGGGCCCGCAAAGTGGACTACATTAAAGGCAAACCTGCAAGCCGAAGAAGGAAAGAAAATTTCTGACAAAATTTTTAGTGCGCTGCTCGAAAACTTGGTCAAGGCTAACTTTCTCGACAGAAAAGAAGACGCTTACTTCGTGCCTGACCCATTACTTATCCGTGCACTGCAGGCGGGTCTCGTGCGCTGACGATGCCGACCTTCACCTCTTTCGCGTCCGCATAAACGAAGACCTGCTCGTATTCCACGGGTACCTTCCCAAGCCTGACCCGAAAGCCAGAATAGGAGGTGAGAATCGCACTCCGCGGCATCCCATCCTCGAGTTCCTCGGTGGTCGTTGGGGCGGAGGTATCAGATATAATGTGAAGCAAACGGACTGATTAGAACCCACTTTCCCTCAGACATCGATCAAGCCAACCCTTAGGACCTCCGCTCCGTAGGGGGATGGAAATATCTCATACCTCGTATTTGCGCTTATCCCAGATGGATGTCCCTTGAACTTCCGGATCCTCATAACACGCCCAGCCCCTTGAACGCTTTCGCCCTCGAACGTCATCACGTTGTCGATCGTGCTGCTCATGGATTCCTCAAGCTGTCTCGGGAATACCCCTTCGCTCATGTAGGTGTATATCACGGACCCCCACTTCGTCAAGTTTTCCCTACGGAGGTATAAAAGGGAAGACAACAAATCCCGCTCATCCCTGGGCGAGGCGCGGATTAGTTCGTTCAAACTCTCAAAAATGATAATGCTGTTTTTCGCCTCCGTCTTTAAAAAATTCGAATTTTTTCTTATAAGCTTGAATAAATGCCCGGGCTCCTGCCACTCTACGGAGGCCCTCTCCATGACTCGTGCGAAAACGGAAGGTGGAGTGAACGAAAATTCCGTCCTATCCGCAAAAGCGCTTTCGTCCGTGTCAAAAGCCGACCTTTCGATGGAGAAATACTCCGGGATGAAGTCTGTAAAACTCACGTGCTTGGAGTATATCTTAAAGAAGTCTTCCACGTACTTCGCCTTTACGTCCGCAAGCACATCTTCCTTCGAGTTTCTTAGAGATACGTACCAGATGTGTTCGGGCAGGATGACATCGGGCGCTTCCGGCATCGGGATCAGTCCTTCCTTCATTGCGGCATTCCTATAAGCGATGGTATGCCAGAAGTCGAGCTTACCCAATCCAGGCCTACCGGCAAACAAAACTAAAGATCCCGAGGGAAATCCCCCTCCGATAGCCAAATCGATCGTTTTTATTCCTGTGGGGATCTTGTGCTTTAATGGCCAGCTTCCCGTTTCGTTAAACATACCAATATCCCGAAAAATATTAGGCTGCCTTTATAAATCTACTTTTCGGTGGGTTTGGAACAAGAACCATATTTTTTAAGCCAGAAGTTTAACGTTAT
>CAZWMM010000102.1:0-3654 GCA_964634985.1 Hadarchaeota archaeon (SeqCode) | reverse complement strand
TTCGGCATGTTTTCCCTCCCGCTTGATCCTCTCGAGCACCGCGATGGCTTCGCGGGCGACTTTCCCGTTTTCCTTGCCGCCGTACCAGCGACTCTGCCTTAGCAGCTCGAGCTCCCGGAAAGCTTCAGCCGAGGCGAACAAACTGTTTTCATCCAGAAAGTGAGCCAACCCTTTGTGTGTCTCGTGATGTTTGTCGAGTTTCGCCTCGCATGTGCAGGCGATGTAGTGGAGCGCAGCGCCGTAAGCTCCCTCGACAATCATCTCCCAGTCGCGGGTCGGGTCGAGTACTCTTATCGTGCCCTCTATCCGCTGGGCTTTCCTCAAGTGGTCATCAGGCTTCATTCAGCTCACTTCTGTAACTACAGTTACGAATAAGACGGATAAAAGCTTTTCGGTATCAGTAGTGACAGAAAACTGACTATTGTTTAAGTATAAAAAGGCAAAAATAAAATCGATTGCCTCTGGTGATGCCTTGGTAACTCCGCCCGTGTTGTACTTGGTCCTCGTGGTGGGCTCAATCGCTTTCGGTCTAGAAGCTCTTTTACTGGGGCTAGGGGGTAAGCTGATGGTTCTCTACCGCCACGATCGGCTCAAGATGCTTGGACTAGCGCTCGCGGTCGGGCTCGTGATCGTGAGCCTAGCGACGATCACGGCGGTGGCCCTCAGCCTGGAACCGCTCTACCTCTGCGCTCTGGTGCTCGTTTACATGTTCGCGGCCGGAAAGATCACCAACCGATTCGGGGCGGGACTAGTTAAGCCGAGTCCAGCTCCCTTACCGAAACAACCATCTGACGAAGAGCTTCGAGCGATGCTTCGGAAGCGCGGATTTGAAAAGCTCGTGAAGAAAAAGAGGGGCCGACGCGTGAGGGATTAACGCGTAGCCACCATGAAGTCCCCTAGCCCCCCCAGCACCATCCGGTAGCCGATTGAACCGTCCTTACCCCTCACCGCTTCCACCTTCCCCTTAACCCTCACGCGCTCCCCGGCCTTAGCCTGCTCGCAGAAACGCCCGCGGAACGATACAAGCTCGGATATGGGTTTGTCGATCCCCTCGAGGACCCGAACTTCACCCACCCCATAAAAACATGGCGTGAAGATGGAATCACGGTCGTCCGTTATCCTGGCCATGACCTCCGCATGACCTTCGGGTTTGTAGGTGAGGTCCCCATAGCGCCCACCGACTTCATCGAAGTCCTTGACAAAGCGCATGAAGTAGCCCCTTCCCTTGAATGTGCCCTGAATGACTTTCCTTCTCTCATGAAACTCGAAGGGTTCGAATAGCATCGGCGTATCCTTCGATCTAAGATTATAGAGTTCCTTCAGCCCATCCTCGCCAAAAGGTTTCACATCACCCCCTTCTTTCAATAGCCGCTTGAGCATCCGATGAACCTTCAGGCAATTCGCTGCCCCGTAAACTATCAGGTCGATATCTGAATTCCCCCTATGGAGGCCAAGCAAGATGGATCCGGTAACTCCGATTTTGTTCCATGGTATGCCAGACTCCGCCTTCAACGAAGACGCAAACTCAAGTGCGGCTCTTTCGACATCGTCGGCTGGACTTCTCGATAATAGCTCCCTCAATTTCGCTGTAGGCACGTGATGTCGCTTTACATCGCTGACCCGAACCTCGCAGAAGTGATCCCCCAACACATCGTCGTACACAAAGTATTGTGGAAAACGCTTCAGGAGTAGCTCCTCCCTCTCCCTCAAACCATATACCTTTCTATACCCGATGCCCCCCCGCTCCCGATCGCCTTTAGGATCGGGCACCCACCGGATGGACGCGATTACCCTATGGGGCGGGTGAAGCAGCCCTTTTACATCGAATATTAACCCATCCGATGTTTCGAGGTAATCTCCTTCCCGAGTTTTCATCACAAACGAATTGTACCTACATGCAGTAAAAGGGTGTTTTAAATCGGCCGGCGAAAATGTCTTGGGAACTGGTTTGCCAAAAGCATCATTACAACAACTAGGGTTCAACACCGACTGTCCCGTTGAGGTGATCCTTACAACTTATTCTCCAAAAGGGAAACCCCATGCCGCTTCAATAGGTGTCAGGATGGGCAAAAGCAATGAAGTTAAAATGAAAATTTTCACCTCCTCCCAAACTTTCCAAAACATCACCAACACCGGAGCTGCTGTCATCAACGTCGTAGACGATCCGAAGCTCTTAGCAACCCCAGCGCTCAAAGAGATCCCCGGATTTAAGGAAAAGCTCGAATTCGAAGAATCACGCCATGTCGATGCGCCCAAGCTCTCAAGCGCTTGCGCGTACATCGAACTCGAAGTCAAAAACTTGAACAAGATGAGCATCTCGGATGAAATCGGCGCCTCAGAGGTGGCCAACGTGAAAGGAGTTGTAAAAAATATCGAAGTTGTAAAACGGTTGCCGCGCCCATTTAAGAGAGCAGATTTCTTCTTGGTGGAATCGGCAATCCTAGCGACTCGAGCGGTGAAGGCTCTAAGGAGGGGAAAAAACGATGTAGCTCAGAATCTAATCCGAGAAATAGACATCCATCGAAAGAAATGTGGTAGAACCGCTCCCCACTCCCCAGAGATGAAAATGATAACAAGGATAACGGATTCCCTCAAAAAAATGGCTAAGTTGTAGTTAGCAAGAATAGCTTGGAGAGTACGCTGGACAAGGTGTTGAAAAATGAAAGTTCTCCTCCTGACGGGTGAACTCGGCGAGAGGCTCGTTCGAAAGTATGTCTCCGAGAGCAAGGTGGAGGCTGATGTGAAAGTTCTACCTGTGTCCGTCGCTTCCTTCATAACTCCGAGGTTGCTCGTTATGGAATTGAAGGGAATAGATGCGAGCGAGTACTCGATGATCCTCGTCCCGGGCTTAACGACCTTCGATTTGCGGAAAGCGGAGGATAAACTCAAAGTCCCAGTATTCAAGGGGCCGAAGTACGCCGCAGATATACCCTCCGTGCTGAACAATCTCAAGGAAATAGAATTCTCGAAGGAGAAGCCGGCCTGTGAGCTCCTGAAAGGGAAGATTTCCGCTTCGGCGATGGAAAGACTCAAGATGGCCGAAAAGGAGGCTGAGCAAAAGCTAGTCGAACCCCACAACTTCAGGGTGGGCAAGGGGAAAGCAGCTGTTTCGGTTGGTCCCGATTTCCCCCCACGGATCGTCGCAGAGATATGTGATGCACCTTTGCGCCCGGATGGTGAAATAACCGAAATCGCCGGACGTTACATCCGCGAAGGAGCTGAAATCATCGACATCGGGATGATAGCTGGAGATGAAATGGCCCAAGAGATCCCGAGAATTATTTCTTTACTCAGAGAAAATTTCGATGTTCCGCTAAGCATTGACACATTGAATGAATCGGAGATCCGGAAGGCCATCGAGTGCGGGATAGATTTGGTCGTGAGCGTGAGCGGCTCAACGATAGACAGCTTCCAAGGACTCGATGTTCCAGCTGTCATCGTCCCAGTGGACCCCAAGCGCGATTACTATCCGCGAAACCCCCTAGAAAAACTCAAATACCTAAAGGACCTCTTGAAAAAGGCGAGGGAACTCGAGTACGAGCGGGTAGTCGCAGACCCCATTTTAGAACCGGTGAACCTCGGATTCGTCGGGTCTTTGATGGCATTCTACGAGTTGAGGAGGCTCGACCCCAAGGTCCCGATTTTCATGGGGAT
>CAZWMM010000101.1:0-3672 GCA_964634985.1 Hadarchaeota archaeon (SeqCode) | reverse complement strand
GCTCACACAGGAAGTTTCATGGGATGCGCTAGAGGACTTGGCAGCAATCTATTTGCAGCGGGGCATGAGCTACTGGGTCCTAGACTTGATAGACCTAAGCGATTACCTGATGAGCCGGGAGCCGGTAATTTACTCTTTCAAAAGCGATAATCTTTATTTCCCGCTTGAGATTTCCTCGCTTGCTTCAGGTACGACTGATATAACCATCTTCACCCTCACGAGCAACAAGTTGGATAAGAGTTCGGTTGAAGCCTCGGGGTTCAGCATCGCATCATTCACTGCTGGTGGAGAAAATGTCCAGATTGAGTTTGGGGTGAGCGAGAACGAACTACAGCGGATAAGCCCGAGAGTAGCCGAGCTTTTCGGGGGCAAGGTGTGGCTGACCGCGCTTACTTATTCTGGACAATTGGAGAACCTGAGAGGAGACATGTTTTTAAAAACGTTTTCAGCGGCGGCCCCGCCAGAAGAGGCAGAGCATCCAGCGGAAGAGGTTGACCGATTGCTCGCAGCGGCATGGGCAGCCGCTTTTGTCCTCGTTCTTCTCGGGATATTCGCCGTTATCTACAAACTCAGCCCCTACTACAAGATCGGGCCACCTAGTTGATAGTGAAAGTTTAGTGAGTTGATGAGAGAAACTCGGCAAGAACGAAGAACTCCAGTCACTAGGGTGAGGGTAGCTTTCGGCACCGGCGTTGTGCTTGGGCTCTGGCAGGGGCAGCTCGAAGTAGCCCCCACAACCGCACATTTCCTGACCTATTTCGAGGGACGATGTAGTGCTGACTGCAAGTTCTGCCCCCAAGCGCGAGGAAGCACGGCGGACTCGAAAATGCTATCACGAATTATTTGGCCCCCCTATGAATTGAAAAAAGTTCTTTTGAAGTTGGAGGAAAATTCTGATGGGCTCGAGCGCATTTGCATCCAAGCGGTCAACTACCCAAATGTCGTCAATGATATCCACGAGCTAGTAGGAGAGATAAAAGGCGTTTGTAGATTGCCAATCTCAGTTTCATGCCAGCCTTTGGGGAAAGAAGAAATCAATCGATTAGAGGAAGCAGGAGTCGATCGAGTTTGCGTGCCACTTGACGCTGCTACGCCAGAGTTCTTTGAGCGTGCCAAGGGAGGTAGTTACACATGGGAAGGGCACTGGGACGCGCTAGAGCAAGCTCAGAGGATATTCGGTGATCGAGTTTCAACCCATCTCATCGTTGGCTTGGGGGAAAACGAGGAGGAGATGATTCGAACGATTCAACTTTTACATGACCGCAATATAACGATTGGCCTCTTCGCTTTCACGCCGATCGCCGGGACACCGTTTGCCGATAAGCCAAAGCCAAATGTGGTGAGCTATCGAAGAATTCAGCTTGCCAGACACCTGATCGTGAAACGGATGAGCAAAGCAAAAAAGATGCATTTTAATGATGAGCAAATTTCAGATTTCGGGGTACCGCGAGATGTCTTATTTAGGACAATTGACTCAGGCACACCATTTCGGACCTCTGGTTGCCCGGGCTGCAACCGCCCTTTCTACAACGAATCGCCTCGCGAGCCCATCTACAATTACCCGCGGAAACTGGCATCGAAAGAAATCACGGTTATTCGAGGCCAACTACTGTGATAATTCTTATGATGTAATAGAACCCATGCCCGAATGAGAGATTTTATGGAAGCCGAAATATTCTCTACCGATGTACAAATTAGAAAGTCCGGCGAGAGGAGATATGGGAAGGAGAAAATCAAAATCACTGATAAAAGTGTTTATCTATCCTTCAAGAAATTCCTCGGTAAACCGCAGGCGTTCACGATTGCGCGAAAGGACATAACAAAGGTCGAGTTCAGAAATCGGGGGCTACCATTTGAAATCGTCGGACCTGGATATCCCATAGGTTCCGATCAGAGTTGGGTCACCCTCGATATCATTCTAAAGGATGGCAGTGGGTTTACAATTTACGTTGGTGAAGCACGATTTTTAGAAACGCGTATAGAAAAGTTTAGAAAAATCTACGATATTTTAAAAGGTTAAGCTCTGAGCAGTCTTGGGCGGGTTTTTATGCTGATCAAACCTAGCAAAAATTATCATTTTAGCAAAAAGTGAAAACAAAACTCTTGACTGAGCTGTTGATAGCTAATCTTTAAATTTTAGTGCATAGTTCTAACTGGCAAGGTGATCGAGGTGAAGGCGGGCGATCACGAGATACCCAAAGGGCTCTATTACAGCCGCGAGCACGAGTGGGTGAAGCTCAAGGGCAAGCTCGCTCGGGTGGGAGTTACTGATTACGCACAGAGAAAACTTGGCGATGTGGTCTACGTTGAGATTCCAGAGGTTGGAAAACAAGTCAAACAGATGGCTGAGCCCAAGACGAAGGAGATGGAGCTAGGGGCGATCGAGTCTATCAAGGCGGTTTCCACGATTTACAGCCCACTGAGTGGCAAGATAAAAGAAACGAATGCCGAGCTCCAAAAACACCCAGAACTCGTTAACAAAAGTCCATACGATGAAGGTTGGATCTGCATACTCGAGCCAAGCGCCCTCAAGACCGAGCTCAAGAACCTGATGAACGCGAAAGAGTACGCTGAACATCTGAAGAAGCTCGAGTAGTGGTGCTCATGGGCCACCCTTACATCCCGAACACGCAGGAGATCCGGGAACAGATGCTTCGGGAGATAGGAGCGGCAAGCATAGACGAACTCTTCGCCGACATCCCGGAAAAAATCCGCTTGAAGCGTCCGCTGAAGCTGCCCAAAGCGATGTCTGAGCTCGAGGTCAAGCGCCATGTGCGGACAATTCTCTCAAAGAACAAACCGTTCACACAAATGCTCTCCTTTTTGGGAGGGGGTGTTTGGACCCACTACGTCCCCGCACACGTTCGCTCCCTCGTGCAGCGCTCCGAATTCTTGACCTCCTACACACCCTACCAACCCGAGGCGAGTCAGGGCATGCTGCAAGCTCTCTTCGAGTACCAGAGCATGATCGCCGAACTTGTAAGCCTTGAGGTAGCGAACGCTTCGATATACGACTGGGCAACCTCGCTTGGAGAAGCGGCGCTCATGTGTGCCAGAGTGACCGGAAAGCGAAAATTCATCGTGCCCAAGCTGATTGCCAAAGAGCGTCTCTCGGTGCTACGAAACTATGCATCAGGCCCAGCGCTAGATGTGGTCGAGGTTGGATATGACCGTCGCACGGGGCAGCTTGACCTCAAACAGCTCCGAGGGAAACTCGGTGAGGATGTTGCTGGCATTTACATCGAGAACCCCAGCTACTTAGGCTTTTTGGAAACGCAGGTTGACGAGATAGCGGCCACAGCGCATAAATCTGGAGCACTTTTTGTGGTCGGGATAAACCCAATTTCGCTTGGTATGCTCAAGGCTCCCGGTGGGTACGGCGCCGACATCGTCGTGGGGGAGGGCCAGCCGCTCGGCGTGCCGATGGGCTTCGGAGGGCCGTTCCTCGGCATATTCGCGTGCAGGAACGAGTATATGTGGCGCATGCCGGGAAGGATCGTCGGCGCAACCACGGATGCTGAGGGCCGCACCGCCGGAGTGCCCCGGAGGGAGAGGGAGCTGCATGATTTCACCGTGCTGCCACACAAAGGGGCGAAGATGGTTCTGGGCATCTCTCGCGCTCCCAACAACCTGAGCATGGTTGTTGATGGAGAAGCTACTCGTCAGCGCGCC
>CAZWMM010000100.1:0-3675 GCA_964634985.1 Hadarchaeota archaeon (SeqCode) | reverse complement strand
GCGTAGAGGGGATGGGCACCAAGCCGGCATGGTCAGCGATTAGGGAGGCGATATGCTCTTGGCGGATGAACTGGCCGGAGGACATGTTCCCAACGTACATCGCATCTATCTGCTTTCCGTCGATCCCGGCGTCCTCGATCACCCGTGTACCCGCCTCTATCATCATCTGCCTGAAGGAAACATCCCAGAGTTCGCCGAACTTCGTTTGTCCAACACCGATTATCGAAACTTCGCGCACCTACCTCACCAACAACCGTCTGAATTTCGCATAAGTTGCGTAATCTATGTACACTTTCTGATTCACATAGTCGAGCACTTTTGGCACTGCATCTCGCTTTTTCTCGATTGCATCCTTCACGATGATGCTGAACGCATCGCTCCCTGCCCCTGAGCCGAAGGAAACAGCTAGGATTCGATCTCCCGGCTTGGCTTGGTCTAAGATAGCAGCGAGACCTATCATGGTAGACCCGGAGTAAGTGTTACCAATTTTAGGCACCAAGAAACCGAGCATCATCTGCTCCTCCGAAAACCCTAGCTCTTTTGCCACATGCAGGGGGAACTTCCCGTTCGGCTGATGGAATACTACATGGGTGAAGTCTTGTGGGGTGACTTGGAGCTTTCTGAGCAGACCGTTGGCAGCTGAAAGCACGTGTTTGAAGTAACCTGGTCTACCTGTGAATCGGCCACCGTGTCTTGGGTAATGGCGTGTGTTTCTGCGCCAAAAGTCGGGCGTGTCGGTGGTGTAAGAGTAGGTTTCCTCGATCGCAGCTAGGGTCTCGCTCCCGTTCTTGCCTATGATGAAGGCACCACCACCCGCTGCTGTAGCGTATTCCAGCGGGTCCCCGGGTGCGCCCTGCGCCGTATCCGCGCCTATTGCCATTCCGTATTTTATCATTCCAGCCTCGACGGACCCCATGCACGCCTGAATACCCGCCGTGCCGGCCTTGCAGGCGAACTCGTAGTCGGCGGCCGTGAGGTTTGGCGTGGCTTCGACGGCCTCCGCTACTATTGTAGCGGTCGGCTTAACTGCGTAGGGGTGTGATTCCGAACCGACGTAAATAGCACCTATCTCCTGTGGGTCGACGCCAGCTTGCTTCAGGGCGTTCCGGGCAGCCTCAACCGCGATGGTTGCGGTGTCCTCGTCGGGTGCTGGAACCGATTTTTCCTCCACCAAGATCCCATGCTTAACATTCTCGGGATCTTCCCCCCAAACCTTTGCTATTTCCTCTACTCGAATGCGGTATCTAGGGATGTAAACTCCGTAGCCAATTATGCCGACATCCATTTGGGAAGTCACCTCTCTCCTTCGATCATCAATTTTTTGTTGTTACGCTTAAGCGATGGTGATAAAAACCTTTCTATTGTCGGAAAAGGTATCGACAATCAACGTGAACGATTAGTGGGCACACTTTCGGAGCCCTTCGAGCAGCTCGCCAACTGAGGGGAGTCTTGAAACCACGAGGGGAACGCGCAGGAGTTCAGCTATCTTTACCCCAAGCGCGTCGGGCTTCTTAAGCTCGCCGTGCAATATCACCATGCCGGGGGTCATCCCAATCACCTTCACGGCCACCATGGGGGATCGCCCGGAGGTGACACCCGTGAAAACTAGTGCTCGTTCGGTCGTCAGCCCGTAGAGGCGCCTGAAATCATCAGCGGAAAGCCCTAGTATCGCCTTGTGGCTGTCGATGATAGTATACCCGAAGAGCTTCTGATCGAGGAGGTTCTCGTTGGCAAATGTTTCGCCGTGGGTGGCTTTGCAAATAGTTTTCCCGTCGATGGGTTCGTTGAACTCCCTTATCTCGAGAACCACGTCTGGCGGCAACTGAGTACCGAAGACTCGGGCGAGGGTCCTTGAGATCTGCTTCCCTCCCCGCTCGTCTACTTTGAGGAAGGCCTCAACGATGTGCTTTATCGTCACGACACCAGGCGACTTCCGCCTCCCCGCCTCGTAATCGCTTATGACCGAGGGCGAAATGCGCATGATTTCGGCGAGGGAGGTTTGGCTCACCCCGAATATTTCCCGCCAGCGCTTCAGGGCACCACCTGGGTCCTCTGACAGTGTTATGTCGCCGGCTATCCATCGTGCAATCCTATCTCTCGCTTCACTCATGCAAACCAATACCATCTCGAGCGTCGAGCATAAAAATATCGAGAAATCAGCTCTTGATCTCCATCTTCCTAGCGAGTTTGAACAAATCTGCTTTGGTCACGATGCCGATTGCTTTTCCATGCTCCATAACGAGAACTGCTGGCTCGTGCATGAGCAGGGGGTAAATGATGTCGATGTCAGCATCCTTGCCCACGGCTGGGAAAGGGCCCTCCATGAGCTCGCCGATTTCTCGCTTGAGCAACTTCGACATGTTTTCGCCAGAGGTTATTTTGTGAACGATCGTCGTCTCCGATATCGAGCCCACATGCACATCGCCGTCAAGCACCGGCAGCTGCGAGATAGCATGAGATTTCATGAAACGGATCGCCTTTTCCACCCGATCACTAGGCCTAACGGCTATTATGGGTGAAGCCATTATCCGCTCGACAGCGACATGCTTTTCCATAGTAGTAGCTCGCTCAAGCGCCTTAGAAATCTTCTCGAGTGTGGAGAGACGGGGATCAGCTGCTGCGGCCTCAATTTTCGCGATGTATGGCTGGGTCACGCCCGCAAGCTCGGCTAATTGCGCTTGGGTTAAGCCGAGCCTAACGCGCATCGCCTTGACATCTGATGGCCTCAGGATCCGCATCAAAATTCCAATTCCTGTCAGTTATAATTTAAACAAAACCTATAAATAACTCACTCGCAGACCAAAAATCGCGAGGCCTGAACTTGGCACGAAACATAGTCGTCGAGGATTTCAAGCAGGAACCTTTGGACAAACAAAAATTAGAGATAGTGGAGCGGAAGGGTCTCGGTCACCCCGACTCGATTTGTGACGCGATTTTAGATAGAGTCTCGGTGGAGTTAAGCAGGAAATATTTGAAAATGTTTGGCACCATCATGCATCACAACGCCGATAAATCGCTGCTCGTTGCCGGCAGGGTCGAAACGAGGTTCGGCGGCGGTGAGGTCAAGCAACCGATGCGTCTGATCTTCGGTGACCGCGCAACCGAAAAAGTCGGAGAGAAGAGGATCCCGGTTGAGGAGATAGCTATCAAGACGGCAAAAGAATGGATAAGGCGAAACCTTCGCTTCGTCGATCCAGAGCGACACATGGTCTATCAAGTAGAGCTCAAGCCCGGCTCTGCGGCGCTCATGGACATTTTCAAGCGAAAGGGGAAGGTGCTCAGGGCGAACGATACTTCAGCTGCTGTGGGCTATGCACCCATGACGCGGATCGAGCGGCTCGTGCTGAAAACTGAGCGCTGTCTAAATTCTAAAGAATTCAAGCGTGAATTCCCTGAGACCGGCGAGGATGTGAAGGTGATGGGCTTCAGGAAAAACGATGAGTTTCATCTAACGGTGGGGGTGGCGTTCGTAGACAGGTTCATCGAGAACGAGAACGATTACTTCAGGAAGAAGGACGAAATCTACGAGCGGTTGCTTGCATTCGTGAAGGAAAATTCGGGCCTCGAAAGAATCGAGCTCGATTTAAACACGCTCGATAAGCGTGGGCGAGGCGTTGAAGGCGTTTACCTTACCGTCTTAGGCACGAGCGCTGATGGCGCGGATTCCGGGCAGGT
>CAZWMM010000099.1:0-3698 GCA_964634985.1 Hadarchaeota archaeon (SeqCode) | reverse complement strand
GTGTAGCTTACGAGAACTTCAAGTGGCTGGCAAAGCGCCACCACGAGCGCCCCGAGGTTCCATTTACCCGAGCGAGCACGCTGCTGGTGCCGGGTTACGTCGATGATGAGGAAATCCGCTACTTGGCCTCTTTTATCGCTGATCTCGACCCGACCATACCATACTCCCTGTTAGCCTTTCATCCGCTTTACTACATGGATGACATGCCGTACACCAAGCGAGATGATGCCGAGCGATTTCTGCGAATCTGTGAAAGGGAAGGGCTTCAGCGGGTTAGGATAGGTAACCCGTGGCTTTTAAAAGTGTAAAAATAAAACATTCTCGGGGTAAATAATTGAAAATGAAACAAAAAGGATTAACCACGATCGTAATTGTAATAATAATAGTGATTATCGTTGTCGTCACGGTATCTGTAGGAGTTTATGTCCTCACTCGAGGTGGCGGAGGCGGAGATGGCGGCGGAGGCTTGTATACTGGAGCTGGAACCGAGAATTACTCTGGAACTTGGTCGGGCTCCGGGTACAACGGTACTTGGGAGTTTGCGGTTAATTGGGATGCTGGTACGGTGGGCGGATGGTTCACTGTTACTGGATACACTGGCACTGCTGATGTGACTGGTTCTGTTTCTCCGGGAGCAATAGACGCTAGCGGATCTGCGGCCTTTGGAGCTGTGAGCTGGTCAGGCACATTCTCTTCGGATGGGTCCTCGGTTTCAGGGACTTGGTCGGCCGTTGCTATTTACTCCGGCACGTTTAGCGGCACAAAGTCGACATGATAACTCGATCCGGGGGGCAATGCCAAAGCCCCCTATTTTTTATTTTTGGGAGAGTTTGTCGGATAATAAGAAATCTTGATCACGTATTTCTTTCTCGAATACGATATCCTTGCCCCGACCGCAACCCGGCCACTTAGTGTATTATAAGAAGTTCAGTGAAAGTCTAGTTCGGTAATCGCATGGCCACGCATATCGCCGAGTGTGTGCTGGGAGTCTTTGCCTTCGACGATGAGGGGAAGCTGTTGGCCTCCAAGCAGTTCCCGCGAGATCCGGTGGAAGTCGCTGGGAGGCTCGCGAGCGTTCAGATGGGTACCCCGACCGAAGAACATCGCGAACTCATAACAGAGCTAATGGAAGAACACCGAGAGTTCACGCTAGAGTCCGAGCTTCTCGCGTCAAAGCTGCAGAGGGAGTTCAGGCGGGTGAAGTTCGAAGTGCGAGTGCCTAACAAAGCAGGCAAGGTTCTTCGGGGCAAACTTCGGGAGATCGCTGAGCAATCCGGCTTCAAAGATGTTGGCAAGCTCCTACGCGAGGTGAACCTGATCCTGACGCGGCGGAAGCTCCAAGTCGAAGCTGCGGAACGCGACAAGCTCATCATCCGAACTATAGGTGTGTTAGACGAGATCGATAAGTTCGCGAACATCTTTTCGGGCTTGACTCGCGAGTGGTACTCCAGCCACTTTCCTGAGCTAAGCCGATTGGTGCCCGAACATAGCGCTTATTTGAAGCTCGTCCTAGAACTCGGCTCCCGTGAGAGGTTCACCGAAGCAGCGGTGAAAGATGTTGCCGAATTGTCCGAAGAGGAATCGGCGCGCATAGCCGAGGCCGCGAGGGGCTCTTTAGGCGCTTCGTTCGACGAGTTCGACATCAAGGCGCTACGAGATTGCGCTCGAGAAATCTTTGCCCTCTATGAGCTCCGAGAGAATATCGCTGGATACATAGATGGATTGATGGCCCAGATCGCGCCGAATTTGCGGTCGGTGGTGGGGAGCTTGATAGGAGCTAGGCTCATCTCGCTTGCCGGTGGGTTGGAGGAACTCTCCCGCTTGCCCGCGAGCACCATACAAATTCTAGGAGCCGAGAAGGCGCTCTTCAGGGCACTTCGCACCCAAGCAAGGCCACCCAAGCATGGGGCGATTTATCAATATCCAGAAGTGCGTGGAGCTCCGAAGCGGCAGCGGGGTAAGATCGCCAGAGCGCTGGCTGGGAAACTTGCGATAGCCGCGCGCGTCGACGCGATGTCTGGTGAATTTGTTGGCGATAAACTCGCAGCCGACCTCAAGGCGCGCATCGCAGGAATAAAAGCGAGGGGGAATCACGAGCGCTTTGGCTAGGAAATAAGGGTGAATCACCAGCGAATAGACTTATGGGGCCTCACATGTACTTTTAAAACGAGTGAAGCGAATGCCGAAAATCATCCCACATGAAAGCGTTAATGGCGTGTTCTGGATTGAGTTCGAGGATAAAACTAAAAAATTGGCCACGCGAAGCCTAGCGCCAGGTTGTAAGGTATATGAAGATGAAAAATCGTTTGAACAGGATCTGTACGAATACCGTGTATGGGATCCCTACAGAAGCAAACTCGCCGCCGCAATATTAAAGGGGATAAAACGCGTGCCCCTTCGAGAAGGATGTAAAGTGCTTTACCTGGGCACAGCGAGTGGCACGACCGCCAGCTTCATGAGCGATATAATTGGCCCAAGCGGCTCGGTCTACTGCGTCGAAGTATCGTCCCGCCCCCTCCGAGACCTGCTCGTCGTTTGCAGCCGAAGGCCCAACATGACTCCAATTTTAGCCGATGCCCGACAGCCCTGTAACTACTGCACGCTTGTCGAGAAGGCGGACGTGATCTATCAAGATATTGCCCAACCTGACCAAACAGATATCTTTCTTACAAACGTGAAAGCCTTCTTACAGGAGGGCGGACACGCAGTGTTGGCTCTGAAGGCCCGCAGTATCGATGTCACCAAGGAGCCGCGGGAGATTTTCAGGAACGAGATGGAAAAACTTGAAAAAGAAATGGAAATTGTCGACGCGAAAATCCTAGACCCCTATGAAAAAGATCACGCAATACTCGTATTAAAAAAGAAAAATTTATGATTGGAATATTTCCAAAAGCGCCAGCCATTCCTTCTTTTATTCATTCAGAGTTAAATGTGTACCAGCCTTTAGGAAACGTGCCCCCTTAATCCGTGGTCGTGCATATCGCTTTCAATCCTTCCACCCGGTTGAGTGGCCCCTCCTTCAAGAGCGTGGTAATACATTTTCCAGCTAGGGTGAAGTTCAAATTCGCGCGATGGACGATCTCCGTCTTACCAATGCCTTCGACATCCGTCGAAAGGACTTCCCCCATTATGTCTATCTTGCCCCTTCTCGCTTCTAAAAGAAAGCCTCCACCTCGCCTACCGTGAGTTCGAATGCAATTTTCCTTTTCGAACACTGGGAGCTTCTGCCAGTACTTCATCTAAGAATCCCGCAGGAACTTTACCTATCTCCCGCGCTATCCGCTCGAACCGCGCCACGATTTCCCGCTTATCCATGCTCACACCTCCTCTAGCCCCCACTGAACACAACCTCTTATGAGATTTTCCTGAGATTTTCCTCAGTCCAAAACCTTCATCTATCGCCGAACCTAAGTCGATATAAAATTATGGTATCGCGTGTTTCTTTTCAGCTCATGATACGTTTTCCATTAGAACGATCATTAAGAAAATTGAACACTGTTTCATTTTCATCCATCTTCTATCCCCGAAAGAAATAAGCATAAGCTTTTTATGCTACTGCTGCGATAATCAGACCACTAGAAAACGGGGGCTGGAAAAATAACGGTAAAAAGCGAGACTTTTGATCTAGTTATGAAGCGATATCCTAAACACTTGTTCATTGGCACCCATTCTCCTTATAGGAGAATTGCGGAATATTT
>CAZWMM010000098.1:0-3699 GCA_964634985.1 Hadarchaeota archaeon (SeqCode) | reverse complement strand
GTTCGCTATCGTGGCCTCCCGCAGCGCGGTCAAACATTCGTCGACACTCGCCTCCTCGCCTTGGTAGAAAGATTCCTTGATCTCCAGCTTCAGCCCCCCCTGTTTGAATTTCTTCCCGATCAGCTCGGCATCACAGATGACGACGAGCGTCTCGCCTTGGGTGCGGATCGTCCGAAGAGAAGGAACGCTAAACACCCCTCACGAACGCTCGAGCGCCGCAGGCCTCACACCGCAGGCGGTAGAGCCTCTCATGTCGTTCGAGCTTGGTGTCAGGTTTTCCGCATTCCCGACACAACACGAACTCTGCCGCGTAGCGTCGGATTCGGTCGTCGACGATCGGCTTCGAGAATTTCCCCTGAAAGATCGCTTGGCCACCCTCTAAGTTCCCTGCAGCTCCCAGCTCCCTGAGAAGATATTTGGCAATGTGCCCTGGCTCGCGATTCAGGGTGCTCGCGATGGTTCGAAAATTTCTGAGGATCGTGCGGTTGCCGACTAACGCTACCTCTGCTTCAGGGACTTGGAAGCGAGAACTCTCAAACACGGCCTTCGGCACTTGTTCGAGCGCGCGATCGAGCAATTTCTCGTAGTTCTCGCTCACCAGCTCACCCCAAACGCTTGAACATGTCAGCTCTCGGCTCGAATACCTCACCATCGACGATCAGCACCCGAACGATGTCCTCGACCTCACCGTGTGATACATCGAGCTCCGTGGCCAGATCCGCTAGCCTGACGCCCTTCCCCTTATCTAGTTTTTCAAACGCGAGGAGGGCTCGCTTTTTCATTTCATCTGGAACCTCTGGCAAGGGAGGCTCCTCAACTTCTTCCACCCTTTCAATTACCGGACTTTTCTCCGGGGATGTGGCTGGGAGTTCTATCTTCAACTGCCTCGGCTCGAGCTTCGCCTCCTTCCTCAGCTGGGGCCGCTTTCCCTGCGCTAGGGCCTGCTTTCGCGAGCGAAGGATCTCCAGTTCCCGGACGAGTTCCCAGTTTTGGTTCTTGACGCGGAGGATTAGGTCGGGTACCAAGTAAACCTCTCCCTCGAACTCCCTGACCCTACCCATGATGTCGATGAGGTCGCCGAGGTTAAGGCCTACAAGCTCCCGCACGCCTTCCCTCCAAGCGCGGATGCTTATTGTTTCGGTTCCATCGTCCAAGCGGAGCACCGCGTAACCTTGGTCTTCCCGCACGAATTTTTCGACCACCGTGCCAAGAATCCGGGCTCTGGAGACGCGCTCCCCCCAGGGAGTCAGAAGATAGCTCGGCTCAGTGCCCTCAGGCGAGCGAACGTACTGCCCCCGCACGAGGTCTTCGATTTTTAGTTTAAATGCGGTTGAGCGCATGTTCTCATAGATATTTCGGGCGAACCATAAAAAGAACGTTGTGAGCATATGCGAATGTACGAGCTAAGAGGTCCCTTCGGCAAGCGCGTCGTGGGCGTGGTCGGCGGTCGAGCTACCGTGGAAAATGTCGACGAACTCCTGAAGGGATTGAAGAAAGTCGATGGGGAGAACGAAACCATCAGCCAGGTTTTTGATGCCTCCTGCGTAGCGGATGTGGAGCACCTCGTACACTCCGCTCGCTTCGCCCTAGTCGCCCACGCTACGGGGAGGAACTTCGCGAGCTCGCTGAACATCGAGCTCCTATGCTGGGCGGCCGCTGAGCGGCAGATCGCACGTGCATTCGAAAAAGTTGGATTGCGCGAAGGGAGCGAAACCATGGCAATTCTAGTTCTGGGAGCCTCCCGCCCACGGGTGAAAAAAGCTCTGCTTGATGTGTGTCGGGAGCTTGGCGTCGTGCGAGAGGACAGCGTGCTCAAGTTGACGCGTGAAAAAACCTCAAAACTGGTTGAAATTTTCTTGATCTCAGAAGAGGAGTTGAAAATCGCATCTGTCCAAAAGCTCGTGCTGGAGCGGGTGTCCCTGCTAGCTTTGGAGAGGTAGCCCGATTACCCGCTTTTTTGGCACTTACTTTGTTTCACAATAACTCCATTTTTTCCAAATTAAAATGAGATATCATCATTTACCTTCGATTTTCCTGTAGCCTAAAGCTATAAACAAAAATAGGAGAAGAGACCAAACTCCCCCTAAAGGTGGGATTTGCGGCCATTTCACGATGGCGAAGTTAGCTATTCCCGTTCCAATTATATATGCGAGAAGTCCCCCGATAAAAAACTTATATCTTCTCTTCAAAGTCGCTAACGGAATTTCTTTGATTTGACGAACAGCAACGTATATACCACATGCAAAATATCCAGCATAATTAATAACCATTGCCGCAACGACAGTAGAGGTCATTGTGTAAGACCAACGGTCAATAGCCCAAGTTACCTCAGCAGCTCCACCCAATAAAGTAAGAAAAGCTGCAACGATCGCTGGCAACAACACAAGCGGATGCCATTTTTTCACCCCGGCGTAAGATAAGATAACTAGAAAAGCTAATGGAATAACCATTGAAAGAAAAAACGCATCTATGGTGATAAAATCTCTCGCTAAGCTTGCGGTAGGTGCGCTCCAATAGAGAAGACAAAATAACTCCCAAAGAGCTACACACATCCCAAAAAGGAAGAAAAATCGATATTGCCATTCTCTAAAATTTTCCTTGAGGAACCAAACTGAAATGGCTAGCGCTGCTCCAGCACCAACAATATACTGTACACTCCAAGGGAAGAAGAGCCAGTCGCTCATTTAAGTCCTCTTATCGAATATCTTTGCCTTTTTCCTCTCCCATTTTCCGGGATCGACCAAGACAATCTTTGGGAACACTACCATTCCTATCTTATATCCCAGGTCGGGAAATACGCGCGAAAGGGCGCTTATCATTTCTTTCTCAAGCCCTTCTTTTTCCTCTTCTGTCATGGGTCTTCGTAAGCCGACTTCGATCGTCATCGTTGCATTTATTTTTTCTCCTTCAAGCGTTACACACCAAAGCGTTGGCTGGACGCTTGCCTTGAATAAGTCAATGTAACCTTGGATGACTTCTACTGTAGCTGTCCAACGAGGCATAAAAAGTCCTGGAGGAGTGATAGGCTTCGGCTTGGATGACTTCTACTGTAGCTGTCCAACCCGCGATGTCCACCCATTCGGTATCTCTACCTTTCAGATAATCTATCGTTGGCAGGTTGAATCCGCATTTGCATCTTTCCCAACCGATAAATCTAGTTATATCTCCGATTTTGTACCTTACTAATGGATACCCACACTTCAACAAATTCGTCATTACTACAGTACCATTCTCACCTTCACTTACGTGATGACCCTCTTTGTCACATATCTCCACTAGCGTGCCGGGGGGTATGTGGTAACCAATGGGGCCATCATGACGCTCCGAACACTCGAACCCAGCTATTCCGACCTCCGTAGCGCCGTACACTCCAAAACAGGCTTCTAGGGGTATTGTTTCTTCGAGGAATTTCCCGATTGAAGGATAGTATGGTTCTGCACCAGCCACACCGTATTTGAATGGGGAGGCGATGTTCTGTTTCCTTAACATACCGCTGATCATCTGCATTAGAGTCGGTTGTGTGAACACCCACTCTGGTTTTATTTTGTCCACAAGGAAGGGGATCTGGGCGAAGAACGCTGGGGACACGCCGATAACAGTCCCTCCCAATAAATTTATGCCAATCATTGACCCCAGGCCGGCTATCATGGGGGCAAATGGCAGTGCTAGGAGAACTTTGCACCCCTCCCGCATACCTAG
>CAZWMM010000097.1:0-3711 GCA_964634985.1 Hadarchaeota archaeon (SeqCode) | reverse complement strand
TTTCCCATGCCCGGCCTACTAGCCGCCAGCTGAACCCGCATGCGCTCATTTACATCCTCAACCTCAACCATAACCACATCACCAACGTTCAAGTACTGGCCTATATCCTCGTGGGTGAGGTCAACCTTTCTCCGCAAGAGGCCGGAGACGAAGAGGTTGCCCGTATAAGGCGAGTTCAGGTCCAAGATCCAGCCTGAATGGTGGGAATCCACGACGACCCCGATGACAGCATCGCCTCGCCTCGGCATATAGCGCCCCTGCAGCGGGATGACCCTGATTTCTTGACCCCGCAGATTGGCGAGCCCGACGACGGAAGAGTAGATGAGTTTACCATCGCGAAACGTCCCCTCGCGCACCCTGTAGCCACCCTCTGCGATCAGTTGTCCAGGCACCACTAACTCGCGATTTTTGACGTGAAGCATCTAAAGCACCTTGGTTTGAACCTCTCCCCTCGTTAGATTGTTGAGCTTATCGAAGAATTCCCCCTGAATGCCAGCCGGGATCTCGACGATTGCCGCCCAAGAACCGTCGTTGAGCCATTGCTCCTCCTTGATCGTTGCGAAATCCCTCACCACTCGATGGGTCTTGCCCGTGTAACTGGCGGGGATTTTTATCCCAATCCTTCGCGTCTCGAACTTCAAGGGGATGATCGGCAGAAGCGCCTTCACGATCACTGGGAACTGCTTCTCAGCGCTCTTGAACTCATCGATGCTCACCTTGGCCTCGGTGAGTGCTCTCTCGATTCGCGTAGGGGGGTGGGGCAGACCCGTTTGGGGGTTTATGGCTCGCCTAGCTATGAGTGCCACCATCTGTTTAAATCGCACCTCCCTCATCTTTCGTCGTTGCTCGGTGGTCATCTGAACTTCGCCCTTTCGGATGATCTGCTCCGCGATTTTCTGAACGTCAAGTGTGCCGAAAACTTTCTGTATCATCTCCTCCGAGGCAGCCTCGCCCTTCTTGGAATCCTTAAAAACTTTGTCGCTCGCGAGCATGCTCTGTATGTCGACAGCCTCCCCCATGCGGAAAGCTAGGGCCAACTCAGGGTCGACAAGCACTTCAAAAACCATTCCATGGCTGGGTAGCCTGGCGATAACCGCATCCTCAAGCCTTACCATAACCCGCTACTCCTTGGCGGGCTTGGCTGGTGGCTTAGGACCTAGTCGCTTTATGTGTTTGGTCAAATCCTCGGAACTCAGTTTCTCAAACTTTCCGGTTTTGGTTGGAATAACAGCCATCTCGACCTTATCGGGATCGGGCTCGCCCTCGATCACCGTTCGAAGCGCTTCCAATGCGAGGAGGGTCGCATCGTCGAGAGGCATCTTCTCATCGTAACTGCGCTCTAGAAACTCCGTGACGGTTGGGGCCCCCCCACCTATGGCTTGGGACTTGTAAGCCGCGACGACTCCGCTCGGATCCGTCTCGAAGAGGTGAGCGCTGCTCGTGTTGACTCCGGCTATCAGCAGCCTAGCGCCGAAGGGTCTGACGCCACCATGCTGGGTGTAAAGCTGTTTTATGTCCCCGACCCGCTTCGCCAACGATTGTACGCTGATAGGCTCATCATAGCGCAGGCGATTGACCTGAGCTTCGATGCGCGCGTGATCTATCAGCACCCGAGCATCCGCAATCAATCCAGAAGCCGCCGCACCTATGTGCTCGTCTATCTGGAAAATCTTCTCGATCGACACTTCCTCCACAAGTTTGCTCCTCATTCGCTTCTCCGCAGCCAAAACCACGCCTTCGTTTACCTTGATGCCCAGAGCGGTCAACCCTCGCTTCACCGCCTCCTGAGCGTACTGGACTTGGAACAGCTTACCGTCTGGGCTAAAGATGGTGATCGCCCTATCGTAACCTGTCCCAGGTGGCACAAACGCCATTTATCACACCTTTGTTAACCGATGACCGCGATTGCTATAACTCGTAAGACATCAGCTTATTTAACCCTTTGCTCGAGAAGGCGTCAAAAACTTGCGTTTCGCCGCCTTGATGGTTCCGGAAACCCCCAAAACTCTCAGCGATGCCTTCCCACCACCCATTTTTCCGACGCTCGAGATCGCGACCTTTAGATCGTCGACTTGCATGTGCCCGCAGCGGAACAAACCTCGCTTCGAACTCGCTTCGAAAAAGGCGAGCTTCAACATGGTTTGGTCAATCTTTGGATAGCTGACGCGAAGTGAGTGTTCGATCGCCTTCCGGAGCTCGCCCCTGCTAACCCTACCGCCCTCGACCTCAAACGCGATATACCTGCGTCTGAACCTCACCCTACGACCTCGATTTTGTCTGTTCTTCCACAAACCGCTTAACCAGCCCAATTGCCACCTCACGCCTAGCTGGGTATGCCGCGACCTTCAGCTTGAGGTGAATCGCATCCCCACTTTCGGTTAGCGCGAGCTCTCCCGAGTGCGCGAGTTGCTTGTCGAACCTTAGGTAAAGGCAGCAGTCCCCACCGATCCTTTCTGGCGCGATCCGCTCTAGCTTCTTGAGCTCTTCAGCGCGCAGCTTCGCCATGAGCCCCCGCCAGAACTCGTGAAGGAACCTTCTTCGCCCGACCCTCGCCTCAAAGCCGACTATAGGGTTGCCGTGATGGCCCCTGAGCTTTGATCGGCGAACTTCTACCTCGTCGGGCAATAGAGTTCGAAGGGCCTCCAAAACCCGTTGTTCGTCCTCGGTGGCGTGTGCGAGCGTGCCAACGACCACGCTTCTGAACGGGAACTCCATTCACGATCACTTGCCGTGTGTTTTTACGCACAGATGTTCAATCTCGTCACAAACTGACCTAGGTGTCAACTTGTGCACGATTGCATCCAAGCTGACAACAGATAGCTACTTATTACTTTTTATGGATGTGGGAGCATGAAAAAGCTCCGTTAAAAAAGCATGACCTTAACTCGGGATGGTGGGGAAGTGTTGGTTCTCGGCAACTCCGTAGCTAAAACTTAAATCGTGGATGTGAAGAAGAGATAAAGCGTTCACCCATGGAGAAAACAGAGATTGGGATGAAATGGATATTTCTAGAATATTCAAATCAATTTTCTGCGTGTTTTTGATAGTAACGTTTATGCTCATGATCGTAAGCGCATACAACCAATATCGGATTAGTGCCGAACTAGCAGCATTAGGGGATGCAGCATCGAGTGTTACGACGAAACTCGCGCTTGACGAACTCGTGTTCGAGGATCAGGCAGGCAAGCACGCGTACGTGGTAGACCCGGCCAAGCTCGGGAAACTTGAGAATTTTACATACTCCATAGCGGGTGACAATTATTCGTTCAACGTGGAGCTGAGCTACCGTTCAGGGAGCGAAGTGATGCCGGGGCCGTATGGGGGAACGCCTCCGGCTGGCGTGACGACGGTTTCGCTCGTAATCCCGACGGTGGTTTACGAGAACGCACGTTTGCTCGAGGGAAAATTGAAAGTCCTCGTGTGGCGGTGGTAGCTTTGGTGAATTTTAAAACCGATGAAGAAGGCATCGCCGATGTATTTACAATTGCTTTTATGTTTTTGCTAATCGTCCTCGCGGGAACCATGCTTCACTCTTGGGCTCTGGTGCCCATGCGCAGCTCGTCGGAGAGACAGCTTCAGTTGAAAAGCGAGCACATGTATAAAGCCCTAGAGCTCTCGCACGTTGAAAATTATTCCATCTCTTACCTAGACGCAATCTCTGAGAACCTCGTGCTCATGCAACCCGTCGTGCCTGAGGATTATCTTCGCCAG
>CAZWMM010000096.1:0-3739 GCA_964634985.1 Hadarchaeota archaeon (SeqCode) | reverse complement strand
AGAATAAAAGTCACGCTTTCTGCAGACGCGCTTAAAAGTAAATCTTTCAATAGCAAAAGTTCAACCCACCACTCTTGAGGATTTTTGCTTGAATCATGAATAAAATAAACATCTTTTTTTCTAATATTTCGCGGCAAGTGCATATCAATTTCATTATTTTTGAAATAGAATCCGGAGAAAATTGTTATTTTGTGAGTTTGTCAATCATCTAGGATAGAGTAGACGAGATAAGGAAACTTTTTGAACAATATATTTTTATGCTATAAAAAATATAGGGCCCAAAATCGATTTTATCCCAACAGGAAGTTACGTGGGGTTGCAATATCAAGACAGATTAATTACAAGAATTTGTACTTTTAGAAAATGGTTTATCCTCCCCAGCACGACTTCCACGATCAAGGAGACCAAAGTGGAAAAGGCAAGAGCAAGTGGGATTGCGCTTTTATTGTTAATTGGTAAAGATAACTCGGCGATCCTGTGGTCAACTGGCAGAAGCTAGACGTTAAGTGGCAGCAGATGTGGCGCGAAGCCAAGCTTTTCGAGGCGGAACCGAGCGAGCGTCCGAAGTTCTACCTCACCGTGGCCTATCCTTATGTCTCGGGCCCCATGCACGTTGGACATGGACGGACTTACACAGTTCCCGATGTCATAGCCCGCTACAAGCGAATGCGGGGGTTCAACGTACTCTTTCCCATGGCCTACCACTTCACTGGGACCCCAATCGTGGGGGCTGCCAAACGAGTAGCTCGCCGAGAGCAGGGTTTCGTGCGGGTGCTCACCGAGCGCTATGGTATTGCTAAGCCAGACTTACCTAAATTCGAGGACCCAAATTATTTTGCCACTTACTTCGCACACGTAAGCGATCTTAGCTATCGAAAGGGGATGGAGTGGCTCGGGTACTCGATCGATTGGCGCCGCGAGTTCACCACCGTTGACCCCCACTACAGCAAATTCATCACTTGGCAGTACCGCAAGCTTTACGATGCTGGATTAATCGTCAAAGGCAAGCACCCGGTGAAGTGGTGTCCTGGATGTGGAAATCCGGTAACCGACCACGACCTGCTCGAGGGAGAGGGTGTTGGGATAGTCGAGTTCACCCTGCTGAAGTATCGGGCAGACGACTACGTGCTGCCCGCAGCCACGCTCCGTCCCGAAACCGTCTTCGGTGTAACCAACCTCTGGCTCAACCCCGATATAAAGTACATCAGCGCCCGAGTGAACGGCGAGCGATGGATTATCAGCAAACAAGCAGTCGAAAAGCTACGCGATCAGGGGTATCAAATCGGCGAGGTTTCACCCATCCGCGTAGACTTCAGCAAGGAAGTCGAAGTACCGCTCACTCACAAGCGCGTTCCCATCTTGCCTGCAAAGTTTGTCGACCCTGATAACGCAACGGGTGTAGTCGGTTCGGTTCCATCGCATGCCCCCTACGATCACGTCGCCCTGCTCGAGCTCCAGCAACGACCTGAGGCGCTTGAGTCCTACGGCATAAACTCGCGGACGGTTGCTGAACTCAAACCCATCTCGCTCATCGAACTCGAAGGATTTAGCGAGTCCCCAGCCATAGACATCGTTGACCGTATGGGGATCAAGAGCCAGACCGACCCAAAACTGGAGGAAGCAACCGCTGAGGTCTACCGAAACGAGTTCGCTAAGGGTCGAATGCGCGAGTGGGTGCCGAAATACGCAGGCATGCCGGTATCGCGTGCAAAAACAGCCGTGCGCGACGATATGCTTGCGGAAAACGAAGCCACTACGATGTACGAGTTCTCGGAGAAGCCTGTCGTTTGCAGATGCGGCACTCGCGCCACGGTTAGGGTGGTTGAAGACCAGTGGTTCTTGAACTACAGCAACGAGGACTGGAAGGAAAAGACGCGAGCATGTCTGACGCACATGCACTTGGTACCCCCAGAGACCCGCGGCCAGTTCGAGCACACCATCGAGTGGCTCCATGAGTGGCCATGTACCCGGAGCATAGGAATGGGAACCCCTGCCCCTTGGGACCCCAAGTGGATGATCGAGTCCCTAAGCGACTCCACCATCTACATGGCCTACTACACTATCGCCCACATCCTGAAGACAATTGACCCTAAGAAGCTCACCGACGAGGTTTTCGACTACGTTTTCTACGGGAAGGGCAACCTTGGTGCGATTTCCAGCTCCACGAAGATCGAACAGGAGAAGCTCGAGCAAATGCGGCGGGAGTTCGAGTACTGGTACCCTCTCGACTACCGTATGTCCGCGAACGAGCTGATTTCAAACCACCTCACCTTTCACATATTCCACCACGCCCTGCTTTTCCCAGATCACTGCCCACGGGGTATCGTGAGCTTCGGAATGGCAGTGCTCGAGGGGGAGAAGATGTCATCGTCGAAGGGAAACATCATCGCGATCAACGAGGCGGTGCATAAATACGGTGCCGATGCAGTGCGGCTCTACCTGATGTCGACCGCAGAGCCCTGGCAGGACCTTGACTGGCGAATCAGCGAGGTTGAAGCCATGGTAAAGAACCTCGAGCGATTCTACTCGCTTGCCGAAGAGATCATAGCTCTACCATCCACCGAGCGCCCTAACCTAGGTCAGCCAGAGCGGTGGGTGCTCAGCAGGCTTCAAGAACATGTTCGAGCGACCACCGAAGCCCTTGAATCTTTTGAGACTCGTAAAGCCGCGCAACAAGCTTTCTTCCTGTTGATTCAAGACCTGAGGTGGTACATGAAGCGAGCGAAACAGCCCAAAGCAAGAGCTTGGGTACTAAAGCGGGTTTTTGAAGTTTGGCTCCGCCTGTTAGCCCCGTTTATCCCTCACGTGTGCGAGGAACTCTGGGGACGCATGGAGAAGGAAGGCTTCATCTCAGTTGCACCTTGGCCGAGCGTGGAAAAAGGGCTCATCGATGAAAGAGCAGAACTCGTGGAAGACTACATCGGACGAGTTCTAGATGATGTGGGAAGAATACTCCAGATAGCTAGAGTCGAGAAGCCAAAGCAGATATGCTTCTATGTGGCACAAGAGTGGAAGCAGAAGGCTTACCGCGTCGCCATGGATCACGTGCAGAGAAATAAGGTCGACTTCAGCGAACTCCTCTGCGCCGTCGAGATGAAATTAAAGCTAAAACGTGAGGCGGACTTATCGAAGTACCTTCAACAAGCGGTTCGGGAGCTTAGGGCGGTGCCTGAGCGAGATCTCAAAACTTTAGCCACGATGGAAATGGATGAACTACAGATTTTGCTTGGTGCCGCTGACTTCATTCGAGAACAACTGGAGGTGCAGGAAGTCCGCGTGTTCAAGGCAGACGACCCCAAACGCTATGATCCCCAGAACCGTGCCCCACTCGCAGTGCCGCTCAGGCCTGCGATCTTCGTCGAGTAGGATGCCATGACCAAGCTTTCCGACGCCGTACGCGACCTGCGACACTTGCTCGACCGTGGCTACCCCCGTGAGTCTGCGGTGAACTTCGTCTCCAACCACTACCGCCTTCCTCTTGAACAACGCCACCTACTCGCGCGATGCGTGTTCTCGAAAGCCGAGATCGTCCGCCACCACGCGAAGGCTGTGAGCAAAGTGGGTGTCCGAAGCAGGCGCTTGGGCGTCGATGGCTACAACATGCTCATAACCGCGGAGAGCATCTTGACGAAAAAGCAGGTTGTACGGTGCGATGACGGCTTCGTTCGAGACCTCCGTGCGATCTTCGGCAAGTATAAGATGTCAACCGCAACCCCCCGAGCTCTAAAGGCCCTCGTTA
>CAZWMM010000095.1:0-3744 GCA_964634985.1 Hadarchaeota archaeon (SeqCode) | reverse complement strand
TTCGTTCAGCAGGGGGGACCGCAGCAGCGCTAGCCGTTTTGACAGGGGACTTCGTGCGACGGAAACTTTTCTTGAGCCCTTACAAGCCCACAGACAAAGAGGTCGAGCGATTCGTCGAGGAAGTTGATCTCTACGGTACGAGCGTCGCCCACCTGCAATACACCCCGCCCTCAGATGATGACATCCGAATCGCGGTCCAGAGCATTCCAGTCGAGATAACTGGTGAGCCAACGGAACGTGATATAACGGTGACGGCATACCGCGATCTCAAGCGGATAGGTCACAACCTCATCCGGGGAGGGGCGGTCCTGGCTCTGGTTGAGGGGGTCCTCCAGAAGGCGCCGAAGATAATAAAGCACGTGAGCAAGCTGAACATCGACGGTTGGGGCTGGCTCTCCGAGTTGATCACCAGAACCCTGGTTACAGAAGAAGCCGCGCTTGTTCCCAAGGGGGAGAAGTATTTGGACGAGGTGATCGCTGGCAGGCCAGTTTTTTCATACCCAGAACGGGAAGGGGGATTCAGGCTTCGCTACGGTCGCGCTAGGAACACGGGAATAGCAGCGGTTGGCGTTCATCCAGCGACGATGGTGATCTGTGATGATTTTCTGGCGGTCGGCACTCAGCTCAAAATTGAGCGTCCAGGCAAGAGCGGTGCGGTGACACCAGTTGATTCGATCGATGGGCCGTTGGTCAAGCTCGACGATGGCTCGGTAGTCCAAGTGAACTCCGTCGAGCAGGCCGTTGAGCTCAAGGGCAGAGTCAGCGAGATCTTGTCGCTGGGGGATCTCCTCGTGGGTTTCGGTGAGTTCCTCGAGAACAACCACCCGCTAATGCCGGCTGGCTACTCAGAGGATTTTTGGGCTCAAGAGGTCGAGCGGGCGTTGGGGGGGAAAAAATTCGATGTGGATGTGTCCCCCTATATTTTGCCACCGTACGCGAGACCAGCCCCATCTTTGGCTATAGAAATTTCGGAAAAACTTGGTGTACCGCTGCACCCAGCATACACCTACTGTTTCCACGACATCGGCATCGAGGAGTTCCGAGAGCTGGGCAGCTGGCTGGCTGGAGGGCAGCTGGAATTTGAAGGCGATCAAATCAAAAAGCTTCGCGTAACCTTGAACCAAGCACCCAAGCGAGTGTTAGAGGTCTTGGGGGTGCCGCATGGAGTCGAAGGTGGATGGGTCGTGATCGGGGTGCATGCTTCACCGCTCTGCAAGTGCATGGGTCTGCTAGATGGTCGACGCCTGACGAGCGATCGCCTCGAGAAGACATTGCGCGAGAATCCGGCGAAGGATGTTATGGATATAGTCCAGATGTTGGCTGGCTTCGCGGTGAGGCAGAAGGCCCCCACACGGATAGGGTGCAGGATGGGCAGGCCGGAGAAGGCAAATCCGCGGGTGATGAAGCCCCCGGTGCACTTGCTCTTCCCAGTAAGCTTGCGTGGGGGGGCTACACGCAGTGTGGTGAAGGCGGCTGAGCGCGGGGAGATTTACGTTGAGGTGGCGAAGCTGGAGTGCCCGAACTGCGGAAGCGTGGGTTTCACGCGAAAATGCTCAAAGTGCGGAGCCATCACGAGTTACGTGAAAGCGTGTCCACGCTGCGGGCGGCCAACGAGCGGGGAGCGTTGCCTCGCGTGCAATGTGCGGGCTGAGTATTTCGGCACACAGAGGGTCGAGCTAAAGCAACTCTTCGACGGGGCATTGCAGAGATTGGGGGAGAAGATGCCAGCGGAGGTCAAGGGAGTCATTGGGATGACTAGTGCCTTCAAGATACCGGAGCCGCTGGAGAAGGGGATCCTGCGGGCGAAGCATCGCGTCTATGTTTTCAAGGACGGCACCGTCAGGTTCGATGCAACCGATGTACCGCTGACTCACTTCAGGCCCAAGGAAATCGGGATCCAAGTCGAGCGATTGCGGGAGCTTGGCTACGAGGTCGATGCATTGGGGCAGCCGCTCGTGTGCGACGACCAGCTCATAGAGCTGAAGGTGCAGGATTTCATCCTCTCGAAGGTGTGTGCCGAGTACCTGCTTAGGGCATCGAAGTTCATGGATGATTTGCTTGAGAAGTTCTACGGGCTACGGCCCTACTACAACGCGAGCCAGTCTGCGGACTTGGTAGGCCACCTCATCATCGGGCTGGCGCCGCACACCTCGGTCGGGATAGTCGGACGCATAATTGGCTTCACCGAAGCGAATGCTGGATACGCACATCCGTTTTTCCATGCAGCGAAGCGCCGTGACTGTGATGGAGACGAAGATTGTGTCATACTCCTGCTCGATGCTTTGCTCAACTTCAGCAAGCGCTTCCTGCCAGCCACACGAGGCGGTTCGATGGATGCTCCCCTCATCCTCAACACCCGAATCGACCCTCGCGAGATAGACAAGGAGGCACACAACATGGATGTGATGCCGCGCTACCCGCTTGAGTTCCACGAGGCGACGCTACGCTACGCGAACCCGAGCGAACTTTCGCAGCTCATGGAGACTGTCGAGCGGAGGCTTGGGGGCGAGGCCCAGTATGAGGGGCTGAAGTTCTCGTTCGATACGGGAGACATCGCAGCCGGTCCCAATGCAAGTCGTTACAAGACGCTCGAGACGATGGAGGAAAAGACTTCAGCGCAGCTCAGGCTCGCTCGCCGAATTAGGGCGGTCGACGAGAGGGATGTTGCTGAGAGGCTGATCGAGCACCACTTCATCCCGGACTTAAAGGGGAACATGCGGGCTTTCGCCGGACAGCAGTTCAGGTGCACGACCTGCAACTCTAAGTACCGTCGCGTCCCGCTCAGTGGCCAGTGCACGCGATGCGGGGGTAAGCTCATTCTCACGATGACGCGAGGAGGGGTTGAGAAGTACCTGCAGGTGGCGATGCAGGTGGCGCGCGAGTATGGGGTAAGCGATTACACCAAGCAGCGCCTCAAGCTGGCGCAGCGTGATATAAAATCGGTTTTCGAGAGCGACGCGCATCGTCAGCTCAGCCTCGCGGACTTCCTGTAACTAGCTGGCAGTACGAATGACATATCTATGCCGCTTGGATTAACGGCGGACGGCGCGCTGAAACACCCGCTCTCAAAGCTAGTCCATTGCGAAGTTGGTCCCCCAGAAGGCGAAGAACGAGCATGTGGTGATTACTATACGGTCGTTGCCTAGCGTGCTTGTCAGCACGAACATCGTACTCCATGCTAGTCAGTACCAGAACTTGTCGAGAATCCAGCGAGCTATGCCGAAGGGGTTCATTTCACTACCTATCGGCTTTTTACTTCAGAAGACAAAAATTTGATGAGCCGGGGTGGCGGAGTCAGGTAACGCGGCAGCCTCGAGAGCTGTTGACCCTTTGGGTCGTCAGGGTTCAAATCCCTGCCCCGGCGCCATCTTTTTTACCAAAAACATTTGGCGAAATGTGGAAAGTAAAAAAGCTAAACTTGTGTTGAGAACATCAGCTCAGCGGCCAATCCAAATACACTTCCTTTGGTGCTCGTTTCCTCCGATGCCCTTGTGAACGTTTAGCTCCCGCTATCAGATCACCTTACTTTTGAGCTTCCAAACAACCTGTCACAGGCGGGCTTTCCCGCTTCCTCATTGTTTTCTGTGGCAGCGCTCGGAAGCTCGCGTTACACTTTATGTAACACTATTAAAACGTTGTGTTCAATGAACTAAAACCAAAATACTTCCAGTTTAAGTTCGAGAGCTAAAGTTTGAGAAGCTCACCCCAAGAAAAAATTAATGTAGGTTATTAGCAAGTGTCTCG
>CAZWMM010000094.1:0-3772 GCA_964634985.1 Hadarchaeota archaeon (SeqCode) | reverse complement strand
ACGGGCGCTTGAGCTTGGCTGGGGTGGCGCTGAGCAAGACGCAGATCATGCAGCGGGTGGGGAGGGGGGAACTCACGGGTTACGATGACGTTAGGCTCGGAACCATCGCAGCGCTTCGGAGGCGCGGTTTTTCGCCCGAGGCGATAAAGCAACTCATAGTTGATATGGGTCCAACGCTCGTCGATGCATCGCTGAGCTGGGAGACCCTGTATGCCTATAACCGGAAGTTCGTGGACGAGCTGGCGAACCGCTACTTCTTCGTCCCAGACCCCGTGAGGTTGCTTGTGCGCGGGGCTCCAGAGCTGAGGGAAGCTCACCTTCGTCTGCACCCGAGTCGCCCTGAGCGAGGGGAGCGGATCCTGCTTCTTTCGAAGGAAGGCGACTCTCTCGTTTTTTACGTGGCTAGAGAAGATGCCGACGCGGTGCGAGAGGGGGAGATATTTCGCCTCAAGGATCTAATGAACGTCAGGCTCAGCTCAAAGGGGGACCCGCTCGAGGCAGAGTTTCAGGGGTTCGAGCTCGCGGATGTATCAAAGGTTCAGTGGGTTTCAGCTGGTGCGGTGGAGGTTGAGGTGATCAAGCAGGATAACTCCTGTGAGCTAGGGCTTGCCGAGCCTTCTGTAGCGGGCCTTAAGACTGGGCAGATTATACAATTCGAACGTTTTGGATTTGTACGGATCGATACCATCCGACCGAAGCTCGTCGCAGTTTACGGCCATCGATAGGTTAAAATAATTTGCGCCTTTACTGGTTTACGAGCCACAACCCATGAATGATGAGGTTGAAACTGAAGGAGGTGTTGTGAGTGGCAAAACCCATTTACGTGCGCTTCGAGGTTCCGAAGGAGCTAGCGGTCAAGGTGTACGAGGCGGTTGAGCGCGCGCGCGATACGGGCAAACTCAGGAAGGGAACGAATGAAACGACTAAGGCGGTTGAGCGGAAGCACGCGGTTTTAGTTGTCATAGCTGGGGATATCGAGCCAGCCGAAATAGTCGCCCACTTGCCAGTGCTCTGCGACGAGAAGGGCATCCCCTACGTTTACGTCCCGAGCAAGCGCGAGCTAGGGGCTGCTGCAGGCATAGATGTAGCCGCAGCGGCTGTCACGATCGCCGAGGCAGGGGAGGCAACGCAAGCCGTCGGGGAGATTGTCGAACGCATCCGTGAGCTGAAGAAGTGATCTAGGTGTCAGTTGGAGGTTTCCCAGCCGAAGTGATAGAGATCCGCACTCGAACGGGCGTCACAGGCGAGATCTCGCAGGTCAAGTGCAGGGTACTCGAGGGCCGAGACAAGGGGCGCATCATCACACGAAACATCAAGGGCCCTGTGCGCATAGGGGACATTTTGATGCTCCTCGAGACCGAGCGAGAGGCTAAGGAGATCAGGGTGCCTTAATGCCCGTGGCGCGAAAGTGCTCCTTTTGCGGGGGTCGCGTGGAGCCCGGTAGCGGTCTCATGCTAGTCCGCCGAGATGGGTCTATCGTGTTCTTCTGTTCGAGCAAGTGCGAGCGTAGCTTCGATCTGGGGCGAAAGCCACATCGCGTGAAGTGGACCGAGCGTTCGAGACGAGTGAGGGGTAAGGCTTGAAAGAGCAAACCTTCAAACCTATGGGGGAGAAGGGTTTGGTTAACGGGCCGTCGCACACATTCAAAGGCCGGTCTGGGATACCCTTCCAGAAAATGAGAGATGCAAGGTATTTGCGAGCGGCAACGTATTTGATCGGGATGACCCAAAGATCAATACGATTATGAAAAGAGAACAAAATGTTCGAGATTTTCCCGAAAAATGGAGAGGGAGGTTATGTAACGGGGGCTTTGAAATGAGGTTAAGGCAGCCGATTGTGTCGATACTCGGACATTGAACGATCACAATCGTTCAACCGAAAATGTCGATCATGGCAAAACCTTGCTTTTGGATTCCATTAGGGGTACGGCAGTTGCGGCCAGAGAAATAGGTGGAATTTCCCAACACATTGGGGCAACCGAAGTACCAGCGGAAACCATAAAGCAAATTTGCGGCTTCTTGCTGGAGAAGTTTAGGATAAAGGTCACGCTTCCCGGCCTCCTCTTTATCGATACCCCTGGGCACGAGGCGTTCACTAACCTGCGCAGGCGCGGGGGGGCCTTGGCCGACCTAGCCGCCCTGGTTGTCGATATCAACGAGGGCTTCATGCCCCAGACACTTGAGTCGCTCACCATCCTCAAATCCTACCACACCCCCTTCATGCTCATCGCGAACAAAATTGATCTCATTCCCGGTTGGCAGCCGACCCCAAAAGCATGTTTTTTGGATTCCTTCGCGAAGCAGCAAGTGGAAGTGCAGCGGACGCTTGACGATGGGGTTTACGAGCTGGTCGGCAAACTGCACGAGCTGGGCTTCGAGGCAGAGCGCTTCGATCGAGTGAGCGATTTCAGGAAGCAGGTTTCGATCGCCCCAGCGAGCGCTAAGACTGGCGAAGGGATACCAGAGGTGCTCGCAGTACTCGCCGGTCTAGCGCAGCGCTTTCTCGAGCGCGAGCTGATGGTCGAGGTAAGAGGTCCAGCTCGGGGGACGGTGCTCGAGGTCAAGGAGGAAGTGGGGTTTGGCAAGACTATCGATGCGATCGTTTACGATGGGACTCTTACAAAAAAGGATGCCATTGCCATCGGGAGTCTCGAGAAAGTCATCACCTCGAAGGTCCGCGCCTTACTCCGGCCAAAACCACTTGACGAGATCCGTGACCCGGAGGAACGCTTTAAATCAGTTGAACGTGTTTCCGCCGCCGCGGGTGTGAAGATCGCGGCCCCCGGGCTGGAAGATGTTGTCGCCGGGGCCCCTCTGTGGGCGGTCAGGGATGAATCGGATGCTGGGAAGCTTTGGCAGGGGTTCAAGCAAGAGGTCGAGCGCATAAGGATAAGCACGGAAGTCAACGGCGTGGTGCTCAAGGCGGATGCTCTCGGCTCGCTCGAGGCTCTCGAGGGGCAGCTCCAAGCTATGGAGGTACCGATCCGCATAGCTGATGTTGGGGATGTTTCGAGGCGTGACGTGCTCGAGGCAGCAATGGTGGCGAGAAACGAACCTTCGCTCGGGGTAGTGCTCGCCTTCAACGTGGGGGCGCTGCCGGATGCCGTTGCGGAAGCGGAGCGTGAAGGGGTGGAGATCCTACGAAGCGAAATCATCTACAAGCTCCTGGAGGATTACGAGGGTTGGGCTAAAGAGCAACGTGAGAAGGCGCGGGCGAGGTTGCTGGAGGGCTACATCAGGCCAGGTAAATTCGCGCTCAAGCTGGGTTACGTGTTCAGACGCAGCCGCCCGGCAATCGTAGGGGTCGATGTCCTTGGGGGAGTGCTCAGGCCGAAGTATCCCGTCATACGCAAGGACGGCCGCCAGGTGGGCACCATCCGCGAGCTGCAGAAGGAGAAAAAATCGGTGAAGGAAGCGAAGCTGGGGGATGAACTAGCGATCTCGATCGATGGCGCGGTTGTTGGGCGCAACTTGGAGGAGGGGGATGTCTTATACACGGATGTGCCCAAGGATCAAGTACTCGCCCTCAAGCGGGAGCTCAAGGAGCTGCTTTCGGGCGATGAGTTGGCTGTGCTAGACGAGATAATCGCGATCAAGCAACGTGAAGATCCCATGTATGGGGTGATGTAGTCAGAAGAGTTGGATGTGGCTGAATGGGTTCAACATCTGAAACTGAAGTGGAACAAGTTTTACGAGGGCGGACAAACGTAAGCGGGACATCAGCGGCGCCGGTAACGTCGTTGATTCACAACGGAGTCCTAATTCCAACCTAT
>CAZWMM010000093.1:0-3775 GCA_964634985.1 Hadarchaeota archaeon (SeqCode) | reverse complement strand
AATTTTCCGTTCTTTAGCTTTCACCCTGATGGACTCGGCTAGCATTGAAAACAGGCCGGGTTCTGGGGCTTCCACTTTTTTCAAGACGATTCTATCGCCGGCCGCATAAACTAGCATCAATTGCCCGTTCTTTATCCCGAGCTCCCTCCTTATCTCCTGTGGGATCACCAATTGTCCTTTAACCGAGGTTTTAGTCACAGCTAGCGTCACGTATCTCACAAAGTAAGTCTAGTCTTACTTTAGATATAAGGCTATCGATTTCAAACATTGGGGCAGGATTTAGACAGATATTTGCCCAGAATATGCAAGGGATTTACTCCCTCGGCGTGTTAAGAAAAAGTGCGGCCGGCGGGATTCGAACCCGCGCAGCAGGCTTTTCCCGACCTTCATGGGAAGCCTGAGTCCTTTGGCAGCGCTTGGCTTTAACCAGGCTGGACCACGGCCGCACAATGAATAATTCGGCGTGAAATCTTAAATCATTGCTCGGCAACCTTCAAATTAGCAACTCAAGCATGTCATGCTCGGTCATGATCCCAACGAGCTCATCTCCATCTACTACAGGGAGGCCGCCACAACCCCGCTCCCGCATCAGGCCAGCCGCTTCCCCCATGTCCGTGTCAGGCGCCACCGTCAGCACATCGCGGGTCATTATTTCCTCCACGCCAACCGACATGGCCTCGTCCACACGATGGGATCGTATGTGCTCGAACACCTTGCTAGTGCCGAAGTATCGCAGGATATCGACGCTGGTGATAATCCCCACGAGATCTCGCCCGCGCACCACGGGCAGGCGGCGAACCCCTCTTGAAATCATCCTCCGCGCCGCCTCCCTGATTTGGAGATCTGGTTCGGCGGTGATCACATGGCGGGTCATGTGGTAGCTCACGGGCACCCCAGTCGTAGCGGACACGTAGGAGATGAAATCGCGCTCGGAAACGATCCCAGCTATCTGTCCACGCTCGTCTAAAATGGGGACGCCCCCAACCCCCGTTCGGAGCAGGAGCCCTGCGACATCCGCTATCGACATGTCGGTGGTGCCGTGGATCACTCGCTCGGACATGATCGTTCGAACGGGCTCGTTGGCCGCAGCGAAGAAGTTTCCCTTCAACTTTTCCTGCACGATTCTGAACTTCTCCCCCCCGCCTAGGAAGTCGATGATGTCGCGGGTACGGACTATACCCATGAGCCTCTTGCTGCCCGGGTCCGTCACCAGGAGCCTCCGAACCCCCCGTTCCACCATGAGCTCGGCAGCGCCCTTTATCCGCATCGTGGGGGAGATAGTTATTACCACCTTTCGCGCCAGGGGCATGATGTTTCCCTCCTCCCGATGGGGCCGGGACTTAAAGGCAAGTGGCCCGCGTTTAATGGATTTGTAATGGGGGATCCTCCTCATCTCATCACCCGCATGCCACTCTTATGATGTCAGAGCGACTCACGATGCCCACGAGGTTCCCCTCTTCGATGACCGGGAGCCTACCGATGTTGTGCTTGAGCATAAATCCGATTGCCTCCGCGAGCGGTGCCTTTGGCGAGATGGTTATCGCTGGGGTGCGCATGATACTTCGCACTTTGGTGGATGGGCGCTCACCCTTCACCGATTCTCCTGCCAATCGAATTGCCCCAGAGCGGATTATGTCCGAGCGGGCCACCATGCCTATGACCTCGATCTTTCTTTTTCCCTTGTCGTAGCGTACGACAGGCAGGCCCGAGTAGCGAGTCTGCTCCATGATGTCCCAGACGCAGGATACCTCATCATCTCGTTCGCAGATCACGACTTCTTTAACCATGATGTCGCCGACCGTTGGCTTCGACTTCATCGCGCCTGCAATTTTCTTGAGAATGTCGTCGAGTCTGACGAGCCCGACCACAGTTCTATCACTATAGCTCTGTACCACGGGCATGTCGGAGATCCCGAGCTTGACCATCTCCCTGACGAGCTTGACGAGGTCGCCGGCTGGGGTGGCGATGAGTCTTGGGGGAAACATTAGCCCCGCGACTGGGATATTAGATCGGGTGGAGGTGATCCGCATGATCTGGCGGGTGGTTAATATTCCTTCGAGCCTCCCCCCATCAATTACTGGCAAAGTTCGAATGCCGCTCGAGCGCGTAACGGCTCTTGCTCTCGTGACTAAGTCGTGTGAGCTGACGAAGACGGAACAAGGGCACATTATGTCGCTAATGCTGACCCGCGCGAGCAGGTCCCGGAATGCCATCCAAACATCTACCCGCCCATCGTGTCGCGGCAGTTCTCGCAGACCCACATACCGTTGACTTCGTAAAGGGCAGTCCTCACCTCGCCGCAGGCTTCGCAAACGCTCTGTTCGATTTCCGCACGAGCAGGCGCCTCAGGATGGGTCACTATCTCGGTGAGCCTCGGGGCGATTGCAGTGAAGTCGCTCGCGGTGAGGATTCCTATGAGTTTTCCTCGCTCTATTACCGGAAGACGTCGGATCTTGTTTCGGACCATCACCCGCGCTGCTTCGATTATGTCGGCGTCTGGACCGATTGTTGTTATGGGTGTAGACATTATCTTTCCAACGCGAACCTTGCTGGGTTTTAGGTCCACGCTTACAACCTTCATCAAAAGATCACGCTCGGTTAGAATCCCGAGTGGTTTTTTACTCTTTGTGATGATGATGCTCCCAACCCCTCGCTTTGCCATGAGTTTCGCCGCTCGCGCGACGGTGGTGTTGGGAGTCGCTGTAACTACTTTTTCTGCCATGGCTTCCCTAACTGAAACTACGCGCTCCATAGCTCACCAATTTTTCATATGGTTGAGCTATTTAATATATTTTAGAGGGGGAGAGTTTCAGTGGTGAGAGCTTGAGCGTTGAAGAGTGGAAACGAGTCGCTGCCGAGGGTGCGGCAAAGCTCGTGAAAAAAGGCATGGTCGTCGGTTTGGGCTCTGGTACGACCGTGGCTCGAGCAATTAGCGTTCTGGCCGAAACCAAGCTCGATGCGACCTTTGTCCCTGCTTCTTCCTTCACGCAGCAACTCGCGAGCAGACTCGGATTAAAACTGAGCTCGCTTGATGCGCAAGAGAAGTTCGATCTCGTGCTCGATGGGGCCGATGAAGTAGATCCAAATTTTAATCTCATCAAAGGGCGGGGCGGTGCCCATACGCGTGAAAAAATCATCGCGAGTGCAGCGCGGCGAGTTGTAATCGTTGTAGACCGAACGAAGCTGGTTCTGCGCTTGGGTGAACGATCACCGGCGCCCGTTGAAATATTGCCGTTCGCACGTGAGTACACCACGCGCAGGCTTGCGGAACTTGGAGGCGAGCCAAAGCTAAGGCTAACCTCGGCTGGGACACCTTTCGTAACCGATGATAGCAACTACATCGTGGACGTGAAGTTTCGATCGATTTCAAATCCGGCCAAACTGGAGCAATCGATCAACCGCGTTCCGGGAGTTATCGAGAACGGAATTTTCGTGAGCATGGCGGATCTCGTGTTAGTGGGACATGAGAATGGATGCACAAAGTTGGGATCGAGACGAGATTTTCTGAGGTTTGTGCGGGATATCAAGGCTTAAGAATTTTGGTATACGAATCAAATTAGGCCGGAGTAGCTCAGTGGTCTGAGCGCGGGACTCATAGCCTGATTGACGGTTGTGAGTGCTGATTCACGAGATGATGTGGGAAATCCCGAGGTCGGGGTTCGACTCCCCGCTCCGGCACCACTATTTTTGAGGCAGCAATTTCCAGATTAGTGCCGAAGCAAAGAGGGCGACCACCGCACATATCAAATATGGCAAGGTCGGGCCGCAGGCGTCG
>CAZWMM010000092.1:0-3800 GCA_964634985.1 Hadarchaeota archaeon (SeqCode) | reverse complement strand
CTATATCTGAAAAGCTGACAATTGTTTTTACGAAATGCATGCAAGGTTTGCTGTTCGATGTCGACTATGCTGAGGAGGAAGCCCAACCCTGCATAAGGCTGTTTTTAAAGAGCGGGGCCGAGACGATAGTGGCCATCGACCCAACCTTCGAGCAGTACCTCTATGTGACGGCGAATGATCCAAGGAAAGTGGCGAAACTCATCTCAAAGCTCGAGCTCAGCGAGCGCGGGCGCACAGTCAAACCAAAGTCGGTCGATATCGTCAAGCGCACCTTTCTAGGTCGCGAAACCGATGCGATAAAGATAACTTTTCATCACCCAAGGGACATGCCACCACTCAGGCGCGCAATGCATGAGCTGCCCGACGTTAAGGAGATCTACGAGTTCGACATCCCTTCGGCTAGGCGTTATCTCGTCGACCGGGGTCTGACGCCTATGTCGGGTATCAGCATCAGCGGCGCGGTGGAGTATAAAAATGGCGTTAAAGTGTTGATGCTCGACACCCTGCCAAAGCCTCTCAAACTACAGAGACCGGACTTGAACCTGATGAGCTTCGATATCGAGGTTTTCAATCCCATCGGTACTCCCCGCCCGAGCAAGGACCCCATCCTCATGATCAGCTTGGCTGATAACCGAGGTTTTAAAAAAGTCATCACTTGGAGGGACCTCAAGGTAAAGCTGGACTACGTCGAGGTCGTGGGGAGCGAGCGAGAGATGCTCAATAGATTCGTAGAGATCGTTGAGGAGCGTGATGTCGATTTCTTGCTCGGCTACAACACAGATCTATTCGACTTCCCCTACCTGCGCGAGCGAGCGAAGCAGCTCAAGGTGAAGCTGAAACTCGGGCGCGATGGCTCAGAAGTGATCGCCCGGAAGCGTCGGTTCGCTACTGCGACGAAGATCCGCGGGCGGGTACACATAGACGTGTACACCATGGTGAACTTCCTCGCCACGATAGGCACGATGAGACTCATTCACTACACGCTCGAAGATGTGTACAAACATGTGCTTGGCAAGGAGAAGCCCGATTTCGATTTCACCCAGATAACCGATGCTTGGGAGCGAGGTGGAGAAAAGGGTAGAAAGCTGCTCGAATACTCGATGTCGGACGCCCAAGCAACCCTAGAACTGGGCCTCGAATTTATCCCGCTTTTTTTCGAACTCACGCAAATTATTCGACAGACGCCCTTCGACGTGACGCGAATGACCCCCGGGCAACTAGTCGAGTGGCTGTTGATCGCGGAGGCGCACAAGGTCGGCGAGCTCGTACCCGCCAGACCTGTGGGAGAGGAGTACGAGGGACGGCTGGAAGAGACCTACGTGGGAGCCTACGTCATGGAGCCGATCAAAGGTTTGCACGAGGAGCTCGTTGTTTTCGATTTTCGGTCGCTTTACCCCTCAGTCATAGTCTCCCACAATATTGACCCGTCGGCACTCAACTGCAAGTGTTGCAAGCCAAGCGAGGCCGCACGCGTACCCGAGCTTGGGTACCACTTCTGCAAGCGCCAGAAGGGATTCATCCCATCAACGCTCGAGCGATTGATCAAAGTGCGGGCCAAACTAAAACAGGATTTGAAGCGGCACAAACGTGACACCAAGGAGTACCGCTCGCTCGACGCTCAACAAACAGCACTCAAAATTGTAAGCAATAGTTTCTACGGCATGCTGGGCTACCCTCGGGCGCGTTGGTACTTCAGGGAGTGCGCCGAGAGCGTGACGAGTTTCGGCCGTCACTACATCCACAAGACGATCCAGATGGCAAAGGATTTCGGACTCAACGTGATTTACGGAGACACCGATAGCTTGCACTGTAAGCTCAATGGCAAGAGCCGAGAGGACGCAATGAGATTTCTGAAGCAAGTGAATGAGAGCCTCCCTGGCATCATGGAACTCGAGCTCGAGGGTTTCTACCCGCGAGGGGTGTTTGTCACTAAAAAGCGCTATGCCATGATCGACGAGGGCGGAAAGATAATCGTCAAGGGTTTGGAGTTCGTGCGTCGCGACTGGGCAGCGCTTGCGAAGCGAACCCAAGAAGAGGTGCTAAAGGTCATCCTAAAGGATGGCTCACCGGAAAAGGCAGCTGAAATCATACGTAAAACTACCCGCGATGTGCTTGAGGGTCGCGTCAACTTAGACGACCTCGTAATCTATACCCAGCTGAAGATGCCTATCGAGAGTTACCGGGCGATTGGTCCTCATGTCATCGCGGCAAAGCGTCTTCGTGAACTTGGCCATGAGGTCGAGCCGGGGATGATGATAGCTTACATCGAGACTAAAGGCCAAAAGAGCATAAGCGAGCGTGCCGTTCCCGTGGAGGATTTCAAGGGAAAGGAGTATGACCCCGAGTACTATGTCGGGCATCAGGTCTTGCCGGCGGTGATGCGGATCATGGAGGTTCTCGGGTACAGGGAGGAAGACCTTCGTTTTGAGCGCGAAAAGCAGGTGAAATTGGGAGAATTTTTGTAAACGATTTATAACTGAACTAATACCCTGCAAACAACGTTGGAGCATCAAGTCTTGCCGGTGTTAATTGCTCAACTTGTGCGTGAAGTTAATCTTTAGGATAAGCCGTTTACCAACCTTGACCTACCGGTACGCCGCGTCCAGCCCCAGCTTACGGCGCTGTTCGTCCAGCTTTTGCTTCAGCTCAAGGTCGACACTTCGCTGCCTCTTCGGGAGAAGGTCCCTTAGGCGCTCGGTCGACTCTTGGTAGCGACCTATGCCCGCCGCGATGATAGCACGGTCTTTTAGCTCGGGGTGAGGGGATATCAATCCAAAGGGCATGGGCATCCCTTCCTCCATGACTTCGCGGATCTCATCATCTATCTTTCGAGCTGCGACCCGAGCGCCAGCGCCCACCATCTCGTAGGGCGACTTGAGTTCTCCCTTGATCTGCCACATCCCGACGTTTGGCGCATAGAAGAAGAGATCATTGTAGCCGTACTCGTCCCCACCCGCGAGCACCTTCCATTTTCTGCGGAGTTTTGGATAGCGCCTGTAACGCCTGCGCATCTCCTCCATGATCTCGGCCAACGAACGAATGCTCACGCTTCACCACCCATACTTGATCTCGAAGCCAGAGAACTCCCCGCGGTGAGGCTCCCATTTGATCTCGACTCCGGTGACGCGTGCACCTGGGGGACCTCGGTGGCAGAAGTTGAGCATCTCCTCGACCAGTTTTTTATCCCCCTCGAACACAGCCTCGACCCTACCATCGCGTAGGTTTCGGGCCCAACCGCTGACACCTAATCGCTTCGCTAGTTCCTGAGTGTGTGCCCTGAAAAAAACACCGGTCACATATCCGCTGATGTAGACATGGGCTCGAGCCTTCATGGTTAAAATTTTGGCTTAAAAGGATATAAACTGCCTCTTACTTTGTTATCCCTTTTTTATTTTTTGAATCCAAGCGGGGAGGCCTTGAAACATGAAACTAGACATCAGGCTGTTTTTTCAGGGGCTGCCATGGTCCTCTTGGTGTTCTTGTTTATGATCGAGGCATGGCTGCACGACATGGGGGCATCGGCCCAGATCGCCGGCGTGGAGAGCTTGACCAACGGGGATCATATCACACGGCCCGGTGATAGCCTACCACGTGGGATTTTGGCTCATGAAACTCTCATTAATCCAGCCAGCCATAGACCAACAAAAAATGCAAGGATGATGATAGTGATGTAAATGATGGCTTCTAATAGGGGATATTTTTGGCGGTTTTCCTCATGGATATCCGATTGCCCATCAACGCCAGCTATTAAAAGGGTAAAACGTGTTTAAATAAAATATTTAAATTATTTGAGATGTAGC
>CAZWMM010000091.1:0-3844 GCA_964634985.1 Hadarchaeota archaeon (SeqCode) | reverse complement strand
ATTATCTCCTCGGCAATAAAATTATCTGTGACCCGCTTTATCCAAAATAAAAATTATTTGGGAATTATTTTTGATTTCGGAGTCAAAGATAAAAATTTGAGCAATTCTAGAGTCAAAGATAAAAAATTACACGTTCATAAAAGAACCATTCGGTCACGGGTTTGTTGAATAGATCCAACAGCAGGATGTTTAATATCTTTGTGTAGTTCTTTGCATCTCATGCGGGCCGTATCGATTCGCTATGCCGACGAATATCGTTTCAATGATGCTCCTTTGGCGATAAAGCTCGCGGCTTCGCTCGAATTGTCGATCCCCAAGCTTGTAAATGCCTGCAGATGGCCCCTATGCTTGTTGCTTCTCGCAAGTTTCTAGTGCCTTCTCGAGCGCTGCGACCAAGTGATCTGTTCTCGGGCCTCCACCTTGGCCGAACTCGGGCTTACCCCCGCCCCCGCCACCCAACACTTCCGCGGCCTCGGCAATTATCGCGCCGCAGTCCACGCCGGCTAGGAGGGCCTCTTTGCCTGCCATCGCAACGAGCCTGACCATGGTGTCGCGCGTCCCAAGCATGACGACAAGCCCTTTGTCCTCCCTGGTCAAAGCGCTCGCGATTTTGATCAGCTCCTCCGCGCTGGTACTCTCGACTTCCTCACATATGGCTCGCACCTTGCCCACTTGCTTCATCTTTGAACGGAGCTCGAAGAGGCTGAGTTCGGCCAGCCTCCCGCGCAATCGGTCGAGTTCCTTTTGCAGGGCCTTCCACTCATCGGATAGCTGCTGGGTTGCCGTGGCCACCCGCTCGGGAGTTGTGCGTAGGATTTCCGCGGTTTTGGCTAGTTGCTGCTCCTGTGCATGTGCGAACTCAAGCGCTGCCTCCCCAGCCACGAATTCGATCCGCTCGACTCCATCTTGGATTCGCTCGGTCCGCGTGATTTTTATGAATCCCACTTCGCCCGTACGCGTGCAATGGGTCCCAGCACAGGCTTGGGTGTTCCACCCTTCCACTTCCACCACTCGAACTTTTTTGCCCGGTACGATGCCTCCTTGGTAGAGTTCAAATCCATATTTTCGTTCGGCTTGGTTTCGGTCCATCCACCCCGCCCTCACTTGGCGGTCTTCCATCACGACCGCGTTCGCTAGGCGTTCGATCTCCCTCACCTCCTTAGGCTCGATACGCTTGAAGTGAGAGATGTCCAATCGGGTGCGCTCTACACCCTTTTGCACTCCATGCTGCCAGACGTGGTCGCCTAGCACACGTCTGGCGGCCCCGAGCAGGATGTGAGTCCCCGTGTGGTGGCGCATGAGCGAGCTCCGCCTAGCCCAGTCTACCTTCCCCACGACTCGCTGCCTTGGTTTGAAAGGGTTCGGTCTCACGTGGTGTAAGATGACATCTCCGACCTTTTGAACATCGATGACTTCTCCCTGATTCCCATTTTCCTCGAGCGAGCCGAGGTCGCTTGGTTGCCCTCCTCCTTCAGGGTAGAATGCGGTCGAGTCGAGGACCACGTATTTATCGATGCTTCGCAGCACATTTGCCTTGAACTCTCGGGCGTGCGGATCTTTGTAATAAATCGCCTTCGTTGGGGGGAGGCGGCCTAGCTTTTCCTTTGGGATGGGGGCTGCCGCCGTTGGCACATGTCGGGCTTGGCCGTGCAACTTCGCAACCTGGATGTAGAAATCCTCTGGAACTTCCACCGCGACACCCTCCTTGCTCGAAACCTCCCTAACGATTTCTGGAGGAAGGCCGTGGGAGTCATAGAGTTCGATGAGTTTTTTGCGGGAAATTGGTTTTCCTTCGGCGCGGAGCTCTCCAGCTAGCCGCTCGACCAACTTGCTCCCGCGATCGATCGCATCCAAGTAGCGCCGCTCCTCGAGCCCGGTCACCTCGATGATGTAATTTTCGCGTTCCTTCAGCTCTGGGAACTGCGGTGCCAAGTGTTTGAGCTCAATCGCCATCAGCTCCGCGAGCGGCTTTTGGAGGTTGATCTCCCTGAGCAGGCGCAATGTTCTTCGGAGCACGACTCGAGCGAGGTACCCTTCTTTGACGTTGCTCGGGGTTATCCCGTCCCCGAACATGAAGGCCAAACATCGGAGGTGGTCTGCGATGGCGTAAATAGCTTCGAGTGGCACCAAAAATTTGTTGAGATCTTCGACACTCAATCCGGTGCGGGCTGCGACCTTGTTTCGCAGCGTGAGTAAGTCTCTTCCCGTCTCGATGTCCATGAGTCCGGCGAGTTTCGAGTTTTGCTCGAGCACATCAGCGGGGGGCATTTCAATTCCAGCCAACTTGCGCAGATGTTCGACGATGGGGCCGAAAATCGCTTCATAGCTCGATGCAGCCCCCTGCGAGATCCAAGCCAGTCGTTCCAGACCGTAGCCTGTGTCGACGATCTCCAGCGGGAGAGGTGTATATTTGCCATCTTGGCTCGCATACCTCATGAAAACCAACGTGGCGAGTTCAAGCCCTCGCACGTTCACCTCAAAGTCCTCGCCTGCATTACCTCCGCCCTCCCAGAAATCTTGGATGTAGGAGATCTCTTCTGGCGCGATACCTAGCTCCCGGGTGAAAAATTCGTGGCAGAGCTCAACCGTTTTATCGTTCCAGTATATGCGTCGCCAGCGCGAGTTGAAAGCGTGGTGGCCCCCCATGAAGAAGAGGGTGAAATGGCGACCCGATCGCCCCACGTTATCTATGTCCTTCAGGCGGATGCTCGGTTGACTTATGACCAAGGGGTTTGCGGGGGGAGGCACCTGCCCGCTAGTCACCCACGGCTGGAAATCGGCGATGGAAGCGATCGTCAGAAAAATGTCGTCCCTCCACCTTGCCACCACGGGATAGCGTTTAACAACGGCATGCCCGTGTCGCTTGAAGAATTCTAGAAAAACCTGCTCGAGCTGGGGGAGGGTATAACGCTTTCGCGTTGGGGACCGGCCGATGAATTCGTATTCGTCGCAGGGGGTGTCGCCACATGTCTTTCGTCTGGGGTCAAGTGTCCAGAAAGTTCGCCCGCAGCTCTCGCATCGCTTGTGCTCGAAGCCCCCCCGCTTGAAGAGAGCCGTTTGGTAAATGTCTTCCTTCACGTGCTCACCCCCAAGCAGGTATTTGAGCCAAAGTTAAAAGTCTTCGTCTTCCTCTAAAATTGCCGCAGTTTTCCAGCGAGGTGGTCTTCGCTGTAATGGACTCGAGATTAGACTTAGCTCTACCCGAATAACGCGCCAAGCCCGGCCAAGGCTTCCTCTTCCTTCTTCTCTTCGACTTTCTTCTCTTCTTTCTTTTCCTCGGCTTTCGCTGGAGCAGCCGCAGGTGCGGTGATAGCGGGGACCGTAGCGCTTTTGATCGCCTCGTCGATGTTCACTCCCTCGAGCGCGCTCACCAAAGCCTTCACCCGGGCTTCATCCACTTGTGCTCCAGCTGCTTTGAGGATGTTCGCTAAGCCTGCTTCGTCCACCTTCTTTCCGGTTGAATGCAGCACCATGGCCGCGTACAGGTATTCCATTTCAGACACCTTCGTTATCCAGATAGCTTACTTGGATCCTCCAATTATTCTCCTCCTTTTTCCTCTTTAGGCTTTTCCTCAGTGGGTTTTTCCTTAGCTTCCGCTTCAGGCTTTGTCTTGGGCGCGGGGACGGCCGCGAGCATTGCATTCAGCTCCTCATCAAGAGCTTTTTCGTCCTTGCCGCGGACAGTTGAGGCTAAACCGAGCATTTCGGCGTAAGCCCTCGTCAGCAGCGTCGGGATGACCTCTTGAATGGGCAAACATACGTTTAGCGCTAGGTTGCGCGCAGCGGTACCAGCCTTCACGATCATCACGCCGATCGTTATATGGGTCGGGTAGTTAGCGTTGAT
>CAZWMM010000090.1:0-3872 GCA_964634985.1 Hadarchaeota archaeon (SeqCode) | reverse complement strand
TAAAGCGTCGTGTACCCAAGCGCTCTGAGCTAGCTTCGGGCACACTTTGCGTTTCCTTGCCTACGAGGGGCTGGGGAACCCCGACGTGAACGCGGAGCCCACGGTAGGCCATCCGCCCGCGAGGCTTGTCGAAAGGCAGCATCCCTCTGATCGCCAAGCGCACGAGTTCGTTCGGACGTTTCAGATGAAAGGGCCCCTTCCGTGGGTTGACTAGGTTCCGGACCTTCAGCCACGCGTTATACTCATCAAAAGTCGTTTCCTTTTTGCCCGAGATCAAGACTTGCTCGGCGTTGACGATGGTAACCTGCTCGCCCAAGAGCAAACGCTTTGCGACGAAACTCGCCAACCTTCCCAAGATGAGATCCTTACCGTCGATTACGAGCATGCGATCACTCCATCAACTTTACATTTTTCCCGCTAGGATTTTGCTCGAGCAACTGTTGAATGGTAAGCACCCTACCGCCCGCCACCACGATCTTCCGCTTGGCAGCGCCGGAGAATTTGAAGGCGGCAACGGTGGCCACGTGATCGAGCTTACCAGCCGCCAAGACTTTCCCTGGCACCACAATGGTGCTCTCTTCGCCCGAGTATCGATTCAACTGGCTGAGGTTGACCTCCGCTCTACCCCTGCGCGGCCGCTCAAGGCGCTCCGCTAGATCTCGCCATAAACGTACACCCTGTTTCTTGCCTACGGCGCGGAGTTCGCGCGCGAGTTTTCGCAGCGCGGGATTCGTCGGACCCGAGGGGTTTACCAGTCTTACCACCTTTGGATGGTTCTCCACCGTACCTTTGATGGATCTAGTCTTAAAACCAAACGCACCTATCTATACCAGTCCAAACTCCTCTCTATGTAAGTGATGAACGAATCGAAGAATTCCTTCGTTTCATCGCTCAGACTGGTCTTGGCGACGAGCGCTTTTGCCTTTTCTGCATGCCCCCTCGATTTTTCCCTCACGGCCTCCAAGGCTCCGCTTCCTCTGATTACCGTTTTTATCGACTCCAAATCCCTTGGGCTAAGGCTCCCCTTTTTAACCAGCTTTTTCAACGCTCTCAATTTCTCTTGGCTCGCCAGCTTCGAGGTATAGATCATGTGGAGTGGTTTCTTTCCTCGGGCTAGATCCCATCCGGGCGATCTGCCGTATTGTTCCTGCGATGCAAAGGTGTCTATGATGTCATCTTGGATGTCGAACGAATAACCAACGTTTGCAGCAGCTTCCTCCAATGCCTTAAAATCCCCCCTCGGGGCATCGCCGAGGATCGCCCCAACGAGCACGGTCGTTTTGAAGAGGGATGCTGCTCTCTTCGAGGCCATCACGTACCATTCTTCTAGGTCAGGCTCCTTGTACTCGAAGAGCAAGTCAAGTACCTGACTTTCGTTCACGTTGTGAAATTCCTCCGAAAGCAAACGCGTGACCTCAACCGATTTTTCCGCGCTGAAGCCCGAATTGAGCACCGCTCGAAGTGCAAGCGCATACATCACGTTGCCCGCGAATACCGCAGTCCCCTCCCCAAGTCTATCATTATATTTTTCCGCGAATGTTTGGTGAAGAGTTTTGCCCCCGCGCCTGAAATCGTCTCGGTCGATCAAGTCATCGTGGATCAATATCGAATGTCTATAAAGTTCGATCCCCCCACACGCCCTTAGGATCTGATCGTTCACCTCGCCCGTATAGCCCTTGTAGGTGAGCAGGGTGCTGCATGAGGCCAGCCGCTTCCCTTTTCGAAGCACGAACTCTTGGAGAGCGGAGTAAAGCTCCCCAACGAAGGGGTGATAGGTCATAGCTTCACCGCTGGCATTCGCGAGGTATTCCATCAGTTTTTCCTCGATGAGCGCGCCGTAGTGGTCAAGCGTTTTTTCCCAATTCATTCCGATCCCATAATGAAAAGACACTCCGAACTTATCAATTTTCAGAGTTGCCGAAGTGGTTTGGGGGACAGGATTTGGGTCTGCGAACTTCCGGATTTCCTGCTTTCTTGAAAGATCCAGAGTCCGAAGTGCAGGGGGTGGGATTTGAACCCACGAAGGCCTTCGCCACGGGGTCCTAAACCCCGCTCCTTAGGCCATGCTTGGATACCCCTGCACATTAAATTCGATTTTTCACGCTTAAGTTATCCTATTTCCCTTATCCATTCTTTAGAAAGCGCTAGCTTATGGTCCTTTATAAATTTTATAAATTACTTTCGGTGACCTCTCCCCCAAAGCCGTTTATGGAATGTTTGAAATAATTGAACGGTGACGGGTTTGGATGTGCGAGAAGTTTGTAAGAAGTATGATTTACCTGAGCAAGTCGTAGAGGTATTAAAAAAATCCAACGTGGCAGAACTTTATCCGCCCCAAGAGGATGCTATCAAAAAAGGTGCGCTCGAAGGAAAAAACTTGGTCCTGAGTGTACCCACGGCTAGCGGGAAAACCCTAGTTTCAGAATTCTGCATGCTTAAATCTGTGCTTAAGGAAGGAGGAAAATGCCTTTACATCGTGCCGCTCCGGGCGCTCGCGAGTGAAAAGTATGAGGAGTTCAAGGGAAAATACGAACCTCTTGGCATAAAAGTCGGAATAAGCACCGGGGACTTTGACGCTGTCGACCCGAGACTCGCGCGGTATGACATTCTCATCGCCACCTCCGAAAAAGTGGATTCGTTGCTTCGCCACCGCGCAAAATGGCTCGCTGATGTGATCTCGGTGGTGGTGCTCGACGAGATTCACCTGATCGACGACCCTGGACGGGGTCCCACGCTCGAGATCCTCACCGCCCGGCTCCGACAAGTCAATCCTGAACTCCAAGCGCTCGCGCTCTCGGCCACCATTAAAAACGCGGATGAGATCGCTGAATGGCTGAGGGCGGAGCTCGTCAAGAGCGAATGGCGTCCAGTCCCCCTGAAGAAGGGAGTTTACTACGATGAGAAGATAAGATTCGACGACAGGAGCAAGCGGGTGGTGAAAGTTGGGGTCGAGGATGACCTAAGCGCGCTCGCGATAGACACCGTGAGGGAAGGGGGGCAGGCGTTGGTTTTCGTCAACACCCGTCGTTCGGCACAAAGTGCGGCAACACTCGTGGCAAGATATGTAAAGGAAACCCTCTCGCCCGAAGAGCGTGAGCGGCTAGCTGTCGTGGCAAAAACCATCGAGGGTGCGCTTGGGGAATCTACACGGACCTGCCGCCAGCTTGCAGATTGCATCCGTCAAAGCTCAGCTTTTCATCACGCTGGGCTTCATCACACCCAGCGAAAAGCCGTTGAAGACGCGTTTAAAAAAAATATAATAAAAGTAATATGCGCGACTCCAACGCTGTGCTTGGTGCCTGGTACAAAATTGATGGCGGCCGGAAATTGCGGGTTAAAACCAATAGAACAACTTCAAGCTGGAGATCGGGTTCTTACCCATACAGCTCAGTTTAAAAGTGTTCTTCAGCCGATTGAGCGTCCATATAGGGGGGAAGTAACCACTGTACATCCTTATTATCAGCTCCCAATGACCATGACCCCAGAACATAAAATATTGGTTTCACGAAGGAGGAGAAGATGCATCCATCGGTGGGGAAAAAAATCTATACATTGGTTCGAGTATGAGCGACCTGACTGGGTAAAAGCGAAGTTTCTAAAAAAAGGGGATCTGGTCCTCTTTCCCAGGCTCAGGGATGGACACGGTATCCAGCGTCTGCACTTACCCGATTATGGGATAAGAACCTGCGATGGTAAATTTATGAGTGCCAACCAGTTTACAAAGTTCGCCACTCGGAATTCTCGTTACCATGTTATACATTCAGAACTTTCATTGACAGAGGACTTAATGTGGCTTATCGGCTGTTATATCGCGGAAGGGACGGCTAGTAAAGGTTTCATAGCTTTCTGCATAGGGGCTCACGAAGACCGCC